>NZ_JASUSU010000059.1:0-16281 GCF_030445905.1 Oceanotoga sp.
ATATTTTAACATAATATTGTTTAATATATTTTACGAAAGAATACATTATAACTATAAAAATGAACTTAAAAATAACATTAAATATAAATAATTAAAAATAACATTAAATATAAATAATTAAAAATATATTTAAGTATAAGAATAAAAAAAATGTTAATATATATAGTAGATATAAAAACAAAAAATACAAAAACTTCAAATAAAAAAGGAGTATAAAAAAATGTTAAAAATAGGATTAGTTGGTTTACCAAATGTAGGAAAATCAACTTTATTTAATGCATTATCCAAACAACAAGTTCCAGCTGAAAACTATCCTTTTTGCACTGTAGAGCCAAATATATCAATAATAGAATATAAAGACTTCAGATTAGACAAAGTCTCTAAACTCTATAATTCTGCAAAAAAAGTAAATCCAACTATTCAATTTGTAGATATTGCAGGATTGGTTAAAGGTGCTTCCAATGGAGAGGGCCTTGGAAATCAATTCTTAGATCATATAAGTAAAGTAGATGCTATAGCTCATGTGCTTAGATCTTTTGAAGATGATAATATAACTCATGTATCAGGAAAAGTAGATCCAATTTTTGATGCTGAAATAATAGATTTTGAGTTAATACAAAAAGATCTTAGCACAGTTCAAAAAAGATACGAAAAAACCTTTAAATTAGCAAGAGCTGGAGACAAAGAAGCAAGAAAAGAAATCGAAATATTAGAACAGATAAAAGGACATTTAGAAAATACTAAACCTATAAGAAATTTTAAAAAGAATGAAAGAGATGAAGAAACCCAAAAAATAATAGATGAATTATTTTTATTAAGTGAAAAACCTATAATTTATGTTGCAAATATAGATGATTCAGAAAATTCTAAACAACTATCTAAAAAAATAAAAGAATACTCCGAAGAAATGGAATCTGATTATATTGAAATCCCATCAAAAATAATATCAGATATAAATCAAATGGATGAAGATGATAAAGAAATTTTTATGGAAGAATTTGGAATTAAGAATGACATATTAGATGATTTTATATTAGAATGTAAAAAATTATTAAAACAAATTACTTTTATAACAGCGAATGAAAATGAAAGTAAATCTTGGAATATAAATGAAGGTACAACGATATATGAAGCCGCAGGAAAAATACATACGGATATACAAAAAGGGTTCATAAAAGCTGAAATAATAAATTATCAAAATCTAAAAGAACTTGAAAATTTAAAAATTGCTAAAGAAAAAGGAATAATATCAATACATGGGAAAGAATATATATTGCAAGAAGGCGATGTAATATATATACATTTCCACTGATAAGGAAAAATAATGAAAGTATTAGGTTTGATAGTTGAATACAATCCATTTCATAATGGCCATAAATATCATATACAACAAGCTAAAAAAATAGTCAACCCTGACTATACGGTTGCTGTTATGAGTGGTAATTTTGTTCAAAGAGGAGAACCTGCAATTATAGACAAATATGCAAGAACTGAAATAGCATTACAAAATGGAATAGATCTTTTATTAGAATTACCATTTGTATATTCAATACAAGATGCAGGAGGTTTTGCTCTTGGTTCAATAGGAACACTTCATAGAAGTAAAGTAGTTACGGATATAATATTTGGAAGTGAATCTGGTGATATAGAAATAATGAATGAAATAGCCCATATACTCTTATATCAACCGGGAAAATTTAAAAAATATATAAAATATCATTTGAAAGAAGGTCATTCATATCCAAACGCAAGGAAAAAAGCTTTATATGATTACTTTGAAAAAGATGATAAAAAAGATATAATATATAAAATAATAGAAAAATCCAATGATATACTTGGGATAGAATACTTAAAAAACTCCAAATTATACAATACAAATATTCACTTAAACTGTATAAAAAGAAAAAGTGCTGATTATAATGAAGAAAATTATACAGGAGAAATATCCTCTGCTACAGCAATAAGAAAAATAATATTAGATGAAAATTATAAACTTTTAGAAAAAACAATACCAGAAACCTCCTATCAAAAAATTCTTCAAGAAATAAATGATGGCAAAGGTCCTATAAACTATGAAAATATGAGAGATATAATATTATACAAAACAAGGATAACTCCGAAAGAAGAATTAATAAAAATATATGGAGTAAAAGAAGGACTTGAAAAAAGAATAATAGAATCTGCTCAAAGAAGTTCAGATCTATCTGAATTACTTGCAAATATAAAAACAAAGAGATTTACTTATACCAGAATAAAAAGAACAATCTTAAATATAATATTTGATATAACAGATGAAAAAATTCAAAAATTCAATGAATATGGCCCTCAATATATAAGAGTACTTGGATTCAATAAAAAAGGTAAAGAACTCTTAAATCAAATGAAAAACAAAGTTAAATTACCAATAATCACTACTCCATCAAGATATATAAAAATATTAAATGAAATCAGAAAAAAAGAATTAAGCGAAGATATAATAGTACATTCAGATATGTTTTTAGAACAATTTAACTATGATATAAAAGCTTCAGAAATATACTCGCTTTTATATCAAAATAAAGAGAATTCAAAAAAATATAATGAATTAACCAGACAAATTATAATAAAGTAGGAGGTAATTTAATGAAAAAGATTCTTGTGATTGATTTTGGTTCTCAGTATACACAACTTCTTGCAAGAAGAATAAGAGAATTAGGGGTTTATTCTCATGTTGTACAATATGATGAAAATCCAGATTTAGAAGAAGTTAGTGGAATAATACTATCGGGTGGACCTGATTCTGTGTATGCTGAAGACTCTCCAGAAATACCTCAATATGTTTTTCAAAAAGAAATACCTGTACTTGGGGTATGTTATGGAATGCAATCTCTAGCTAAAATTTTTAATGGAGAAGTTAGAAAAGAAAAAGTTGCAGAATATGGAAGAACAACAATACATGTAGAAAAACAAAATAAATTATTTTCAAAAATACCTGAAGAATTCACTACTTGGATGAGCCATGGAGATTCAGTTGTAAAAGTTCCAGAAAATGCAGAAATATTAGCTAAAACAGAAAATGGATTAATAGCAGCTTTTCATTTCCTTGACAAACCATTCTATGCAATACAATATCATCCAGAAGTTAGACACAGTGAATTTGGAACAGAAGTATTAGAAAATTTTATAATAGATATATGTCAAACGCCAAATGACTGGTCATTAAAAGATTTTATAGAGCATAAAATAGAAGAAATAAAAGAACAAGTTGGAGATGAAAAAGTAATAATAGCTCTTTCTGGTGGAGTAGACTCTTCAGTAGCAGCTGTTTTAATAAACAAAGCAATAGGAAAAAATTTAAAAGCAGTTTTTGTTGATCATGGACTATTGAGATTAAATGAACCAGAAGATGTAAGAAGAATATTTAGAGAAATAATGGGACTTGATTTGACAGTTGTAAATGCTCAAGAAAGATTCTTAAACAAATTAAAGAATATTGAAGATCCAGAGAAAAAAAGAAAAATAATAGGTGAAGAATTTATAAGAGTTTTTGAAGAAGAAGCTAAAAAATCAGGAGATGTAAAATATCTTGCCCAAGGAACAATATATTCAGATGTAATAGAAAGTGCGGCTTCAGGTAAAAAAACATCAAAAATAAAATCACATCACAATGTTGGTGGATTACCAGAAAAAATGGATTTAAAAATAATAGAACCATTAAGAGAATTATTCAAAGATGAAGTTAGAGCAGTTGGAGAAATATTAGGAATACCTAAACACATATTATATAGACATCCATTTCCTGGACCTGGATTATCTATAAGAGTCATAGGTGGAATAACTCAAGAAAAACTTGAAATATTAAAAAAAGTTGATAATATATTTATAGAAACATTAAAAGAAAAAAATTGGTATGATAAAGTTTGGCAAGCATTCGCAGTTTTAACTCCCGTCAAAACTGTTGGAGTTACAGGGGACACAAGAAAATACGAAAATGTAATATCTTTAAGAGCAGTTGATTCTGTAGAAGGAATGACTGCAGATTGGAGTAGAATACCATTTGATATACTTGATCTTGCATCCACAAGAATAACAAATGGTGTAGACGGTGTTGGAAGAGTAGTTTATGATATAACAAGTAAACCACCTTCAACAATTGAGTGGGAATAATACTAAAAATATATTTTTAAACAACCTTTCATCTTTTATGGATGAAAGGTTGTTTTTTGATATAATATGATTAATAAATAAAATGGAGGGACAAAATGAAAATTACATTACAAGCATATCTTAAAAATAGTGTTGAAGCAGTTAATCTATATATAAAAGCATTTGATGCCGAGTTAGGGTACAATGTAAAAAATGAAGATGGAACTTTTTTACATGCTGAAATTATAAAAGATCAAAAACATATTATATCTATAAGCGAATCAAATGACTGGAATAAATCAGGAGAAAATATGCAATTTTGTTTAAACTTTGGTAAAGAAAATAAAGATAAACTAATGAGAGCATATGAAATTTTAAAGATTGATGGAAATATTATATTTCCATTAGGTCCTTGTGATTGGAATGAAATGATGGCTGATTTAATAGATAAGTTTGGAATTAGATGGTATATAGCATTATAAAATGCGTTTTTTTCTGAATTTTCTAAAAGAAACACCTTGCATCTTCTTTTTGAACATTATAAAATGTAGTACTGCGTCTATAAACCACTGAATTACCATTATACCCCAAACATATTCTAAAGGTAATTTTAGTAAAAATACAGAAACAAATATTAAAGGCAATCTTATAGCCCAATTTGTAAATAAAGATATGAAGAATGGTGTTTTAGTATCTCCGTATCCTTTTAATGCTCCTGCATATACCATTGAAATAGCCATTGTTGTTTGTTCAAAAGCGGCTATTCTTAAACTTTTTTTCCCAAGTTCAATAGTTAATGGATCATCTATAAAAAGACCTATAAAAAATTCTGGAAATATAAAATATAAAAAAGCAAAACTTGTCATTATAATAGATCCCAGTAGAGCAGAAATTCTTGCGAATTTTATAGCAGAATCTTTATCTTTAGCTCCGATCATCTGACCTACAAGAGAAGTTGCAGCAACACTAAAGCCCCAACCTGGCATAAAAGATATACTTTCAACTGTTGTGACTATTTGATTTGTTGCGGCTGATAAACTACCTAAACCAGTTAAAACTATTGCAACATTTAAAAGTCTACCAAGACTGAAAGCCCCCTCTTGAAATCCAGATGGTATTGCTAATTGGATTATTTTTTTTGTGAATTCTTTATTTTTATCAAATATTAATTTAAATTTTATTTTCAAATCCGAAAATTTAAAATAATAAAAACTCAAAAATAAAAATGAAACAAAAAAAGCTATTAATGTTGCCAGAGCAGAACCTGCAACACCCATTTCTGGCATTCCAAACTTTCCATATATTAAAACCCAATCTAAGAAAATATTTAAAATATTTGAAATTCCTGCGGATATGAGTGAAATATCTGTTCTACCTATGCCTCTCAATCCAGAATTTAAAAGAGAAGACATCATATTAAAAAAGACTCCTATAGTTGCGAATTTCATATATTCCATAGAGTACAAAAAGACTTGTCCTTTGGCTCCCATTATAGAGACAACCTGAGATTTAAAAATAAATAAAAGTATAGAAACTAATAGAGAAACTAAAAATCCTATTCTTAAACCATTTGCAAGATATATCTCAGCTTCATCCATTTTTTTAGCCCCAAATTTTTGAGCCACAAGAGAAGTTATGGGAACACTTATACCGATTGTAACCATTATTCCGGCTATTGTATACAGTATTTCTGTACTTATTCCAACAGCACTTACAGCATCATTGCCACCCCATCTACCAATAAAAGCGGTATCTATAACCCAAACTAACATAAATAGAACCATTTCACCAACAGCTGGTAATGCAATTTTTAAGACTTTTTTATATTTGTTCATATGCAACCTCCGAAAATTATACAAATATATAATCTAAAAAAATACTAAAAAATAAACTATCACCTATATTAATAATATAAGATCAAGTTTATTTTAATATAATTATACCAGTTAATATTCTTATAAATATTAAAAATTTATATCAAAAAAACGAATATTACATATAAAGAAAAAATGTTTAAAATAAAAAAAATAAAAATCTGTTAATATATATATGAGAGGAGTGAGTTTATGAAAATAAATGTATATAATACGCCCACAGATGATGTTAAACAACATGACATATATATATTAATAGATATTTTAAGGGCAACATCTACTATAACTACCTTATTTTATTGTGAAGCAAAAAAAGTTTCGCTTTTTGGAGATATTGAAAAGGCAAAGCAAGAAAAAGAAAAAAATAATAATATAATATTAACTGGTGAAAGAAATGCTATAAAAGTTGAAGGATTTGATTATGGAAATTCCCCATTAGAAATGATATTAGATAAAAACAATATAAAAAATAAAGAAATTATAATAACCACTACAAATGGTACAAAAGCTTTTCAAAAAATCTATGAAAAGGGAGAAGTAATAGCTCTTTCAAATTTAAATATAAAAAGTATTTATGAATATATAGAAAATAAAAATTATAATGATATAGGAATAATGTGTGCTGGAACTAATAATAACTTATCTTTAGAAGATATTTATGCTGCAGGAAAATTTATAAATTTCTTTAAAAAAGATCTAATATTAAATGATTCGGCAAAATTAGCTTTAAATATTTCCAATCAATCTAAAGATTATATAAAAAAATCAGATCACTCACAAAGATTAATAAAACTTGGGCTTATAGAAGACTTGAATTATTGTTTTGAAGAAAATGTATATAACTTTTTTGGAAAATCCAAAAAAGGAGAGAAAAGTATGTATAAACACATTATAAATGGAGGTGTTTAAATGAAAGATTTTATATTTGAAAATAAGACTAAAATTATTTTTGGTGAAGACAAAGTAGAACTAATAGGAAAAGAATTAAGAAAAGGAAACATAAAGAAGGTTTTATTAGTTTATGGAAGAAATTCTATAAAGAAAACAGGATTATATGATAGAATAATCAATTCATTAAAAAATAAAAATATAGATTTTGTTGAACTTTCAGGAGTAAAACCAAATCCCATACTTTCAAAAGTTCAAGAAGGTATAAATATTGCAAAAGATAATAATGTAAAAGGAATATTAGCAGTTGGTGGAGGAAGTGTAATAGATTCTTCAAAAGCTATAGCAGCTGGTTTTTATCATAATGGAGATATATGGGAAGCTTTTGAAAAAAAATCAAAAATAACAAAAGCATTACCTATATATACTATTTTAACTCTTTCAGCAACAGGTTCAGAAATGAATGGAAATGCTGTAGTTACAAATGATCAAACAAATCAAAAATGGGATTTTTTTTCAAAAAAAGTTTATCCTCAAGTTTCTATAATAGATCCTAAAATACAATCTACATTACCAAAAAAACAGACAATAAATGGTGCTGTTGATACTATAAGCCATGTAATGGAATTTTATTTTGATCCAACTAAAAATACTATGATACAGGATGAAATTTCGGAAGGGATAATAAGAACTGTTATGAAATCTACTGAAAAATTATTACAAGATGAAAATGATTATGAATCAAGAGCTGAATTATGTTGGTCTTCAACTTTAGCTTTAAATGGTCTTTTAAGTACTGGTAAAATGGGTGGAGATTGGTCTTCTCATATGATAGAACATTCTGTTTCAGCTATTCATGATATTTCTCATGGTGAAGGATTAGCGATTGTTTTCCCAGCGTGGTTAAAGTATATACAAGATGATGGAGTTGAAAAACTCGATAGATTTGCTGAAAAAATCTTTGGAATAGATACAGGAAATCCAAAATTTGATGCAGAATTAGGTATAACAGCTTTAAAAGATTGGTACAGAAAAATAGGACAACCAGTATCATTTTCAGAAATAAAAATAACAAAAGAACAATTAATAAAAATTGCTGAAAATGCTTCACAAATAGCCCCATTTGGAAAGATGAAAAAATTAGATTATAAAGAAATTTTAGAAATATTAAATATAGCCTATTAATTTTTTTTTATAATGTCTGGGAGGAAAAAGTTTTGAAAAGTATTAAAAAACTAAATAAAACTTTAATATTTAGTTCTTTTATCATATTATTACTTTTAATTACAATACTTTTATTCATAAACATAGAAAATATTGGGTATCAAAAAAATGCAGATAATACAAAAATAATTTTACAAACAACTAATTCAATAATGTCAGATTTATATTATTTAAAAAGTAATGATATGAATATTATTTTAAAAAATGAAATTTTAGAAAACATAGAAAAACTTGAAAAAAATGATTCAGAATTAAAACAAAAATTTTCTATTATAAAAGAACAAATAGAAAAAGAAGAATTAGACACTGAAAAAACAATAGCAATTTTTTCAGAATATGCTTCAAATATGTCTGATTCAAATAAAGAATATTTTAATTTATTTTTTAAAAAAATAAATAACTATCTCATAATACTTATATTTGGAATAGTATCTGTAATAATAATTTCTGTTCTTATAAGTAGATATTCTTCAAAGTCTTATAATAGAATATACAAAGAAATAAAAAAATTAAAGAATGTAATAAATTTTAATGAAGAAAAGTTTGAACAAAATAGTTACTGGGAAGAAGAAAAAGAAATAAATGATATTCTTTTAAAGACAAGTAAAGAATTAATATTAAATAGAAGACTCATAGATTTAGGTAATTTTGGAACTTTATCTGAACTATTACCAAAAGTTATGGAACAAATAGAAAATTATATTCCTGTTGATAGATTATCAGTTGCTTTTATAGATTCTTTTGATAATGTTATTGCAGAAACTGCTGTTTCAAAGTTAAAAGAGGTTTATCTTGAACCAGGATTTATAGAAAGTATAAAGAAGACAACACTTGAAAAAATAACAAAAGAAAAAGATAATTATAGAATAATAAATGATCTTGAAAAACATTTTAATACTATAAATAAATCTCAATCTACATTTCTTTTATTAAAAGAGGGCATAAAATCAAGTCTTACAGCACCTATATTTTTTGATGGAAAATGTTATGGGTTTATATTCTTTTCATCCAAAGATAAAAATTCTTATAATGAAGATCATAAAAAATTTGCAAAAAAAATAGTATATACGTTAAAACAAAATATATATAGTCATTTTATAGTTCAACAAATGATAGCTGCAACTGCATCTGGATTTGTTAAAATAGTTGAAGGAAAAGACAATGAAACTGGTAATCATATAGTTAGAGTTTCAAATTATTCAAGAATTATAGCTAAAGAAATAGCAAAAGAAGATAAAAAAATGACTCCAGATAAGATAAGGGAAATATATTTATTTTCGCCATTACATGATATGGGAAAAGTTGGAATTCCTGATGGAATACTCTTAAAACCAGGTAAATTAACTAAAGAAGAATTTGAAATAATGAAAAAACATGTAAATATTGGTACAAAAATACTTACAAATATGAATCAAAAATTAAAAAGTTTTATAAATTATGATTTTTTAAATACTGCAATAGAAATAACCTCAGATCATCATGAAAGATACGATGGCTCTGGATACCCTAAGGGTAAAAAAGGTAAAGAAATATCTATGAGTGGCAGAATAGTAGCAATTGCAGATGTATTTGATGCATTAACCAGTAAAAGACCTTATAAAGAAGCATTTTCTATTGAAGAATCGCTCGATATAATAAAAAATGAAACGGGAACACATTTTGATCCTTTGGTTTTTGAAGCATTTTTAAAAAACATGGATGAAATAAAAAATATATATGAAAAATATAAAGAATAAATTATAAAAACAGAAAATCTATAGTATTATAGATTTTCTGTTTTAAAATTTTTATATACCTATTTCAATTATATTTGGCATATTTTTAATATATTCAAATATTTCAGTATCATGAGTTGTAATGATTAAAATTTTATCTTTTGAAAAACTTATAACTTTATTTAATGTTTTTAATTTAGTTTCACTATCCATATTTGAAAAAGTTTCATCAAGAACTATTATATCTTTATCATCATGGAAATTTAAAACACGAGCAAGACCTATTCTCTTCTTTTCGCCGCCCGAAATGACCTCATTATTATTCTCTCCAATAGAAGTTTCTAATCTTTTAGCTATGGAATCAAGATTTAATTCAGTTAAAAGATTGGTTGATATTTTTTTATCAGAATTAAAATTTATATTATACATAATTGTCTCATTAAATATATATACATCTTGAGGTATATACATTATTCTTTTATTCAAAGATTTTAAAGAAATATCTTTTATATCTTTATCATTATTTATATAAATTTCACCATCATGAGGTAATAAGTCTAAAATAGAGTTTAAAAAAGAACTTTTACCTTTTCCAGATATACCTTTAATTATATAAATATTACCTTTTTGGAAATTTAAATTTAATTTTTCAAATAAAGTATTATTTCCAAGTGTCAAGCTAAGATTTTCTGTTTTAATATTATCAATGCAATCAACATCTATTGCTTTCTCTTCTGTAGGTATATTAAATATTTCATATAAAGGATTTATTAACCCTTTTATATTTGTGAAATTACTCTGTAAATGATAAACTTGATGAATTATTGGCAAAATATAAGGTGAATATATAAAAAGAGTTAATGTTTTTGATATATCAAAAGTACCATTTTTATTTTGTAATAAAGCATATACAATTAATATTAAAATAATCCCAAATTCAGAAACAGTTGTTAAGTTTCTATATTTAGACATCTTGACTTCTGCTTCATTTGAAGATTTTAAATAATCTTTAAAATTTATATCGAGTTCATCATTTAAAGCTTTAAAAGGCATTAAATATCTTATATCAACATTGCCTATTATGAAATCTTTAAATTTAGAAGTCATTTTTCCATAAAATTTTCTTTCTTTAATTTTTGAATCCTTAATTCCATTACTCATATTTTTTGTTAATAAAAAGAATAATATACACCAAATAAATAAAGCTAAAAAAACTTTTATATCTATTTGAGATATAAAAAAAGCTAAAGCTATGATTCTAATGATTATATCAAATAATAAAAATACTGAAGAATTCAAAGCATTTTTTATTTCTTCGGTATCAGAAAGTATAATTCTTACAAAATCAGTTTGAGAGATTTTTTGGAAAATACTTAAATTTGAATTAAAAATTTTATCTATTATTTTTTTTCTTATATCAAAAACTATATTTTGTGTATAGATATTAAAATATTTATCCGAAAAAATACTTGAAAAATACATTGTCAATCCAAAAATAATTATTGAAGGAACTATTAATAAAAAACTTTTATAATCCATAGTATTTACATTATCTAAAATAACTTTAAAAAGATAAGGTATAGAATAACCTAAAAAAGTTGAAAATGCCATCAAAATAAGTGTAAAAAATAACTTTTTCTTATGTTTAAAAATTATTTTAAACAAAAAAGAATATCCCCCCATAACAATTAAGCCCCCTTACAAATAATTTTTAAATGTTAATCATTAAAAATTATACACTAATTAATTTATCATTTCAACAAAAGAATAAATCATTGTCATATAAAATATATAACAATGATTTATTCTTTTTAAATGTAATTTTTTAAAATATCTATTAATTTATTATTTTCAAAGTGTTTTCTAATACCAAATCTTATAAAACTATCATAACCAAATGAAGAACAATCTCTTACCATCATTTTATTATTATTTAAGACTTCTATCAATTCTTTTTTATTATTAACTCTGCAAAAGAAAAAAGGAGATTTATTATCTGTATCAAGTATGGCATTTATCCTTCTTCTTTCAATATCCAATAAATTCATAGAATATTTTAAAAATTCACCATCATCTTTTAACATCTTGATTAAAAACAATTTTCCTATTGAACCTATACTCCAAGGCATTTTGAATTTTTTCATTTTATCATAAGGGTCTATAAAATAACCTACTCTTATTCCTGGTAAAGAATAAGATTTTGTATATGTTCTTAGATGAATAGCTCCCTCAAATGTCCATTTTTTTTCCCAATCATTAGAATCAAAAAGTATGAAATCCAAAAAAGCATCATCAAGTACAGGAATATTATTTTTTGATAAATTTGATTCAACAAAATTTTTTATAGTATTATAATTTAAAAAATCTCCATTTGGATTTTTTGGATTATTTAAAATTACAATACAATTATTATATTCATGATTCATTACAGAATCAACTATATGTACATTTTTATTGAACAATTTTGCAACTCTTTCATATTCTCCATAAGATCCTTTTTCTATTACTACATCATTATTAAAAGCCATATTTAAAAGATAAAGAGATTCAGTAGTTCCAGCACATAAGTTTATATCATGAGATATTTTTTTACTTATAGACTCTTCTATATCTTCAAAATAAATATATCTTGAAGAAAGAGTATTTAGTTCTATTTCATAATTATCAAAAAATTTTGGAAAAAATGGATTTACAGATATAGAAAAATCAATCCAGGAAAGAGGAACATTTCCTCCATGTTTAACATGTAAAAACTTTTCATAAGCCATAATAAAATCACTCCGATCAAAATAGTTAGTATGCATATAAATATATAATACATTAAAGATTTTTTTAGAGATTTTTGATCCGGTAAATCATATTCAGGATTTATATTATAAACCCCTTCTTTTTTTAAATTCACTTTTAAAAGTCCTGCCATACAAGACATAGATTTAGTTCCATTTATTTTTATTTTTCCGAATTTAAAAAATGATTTACTTACTTTAATAGGAGAAAATAATACAAAAAATAAATAACTCAATCTTGCAGGAATAAAATTTAATACATCATCTGTTCTTGCAGCAAATTTACCATATTTTTCATATTTTTCATTTCTATATCCAATCATAGCATCCATTGTGTTTGCTATTCTAAAGAATACTATTCCATAAACACCAAATAAAAAATAATAAAATATAGGAGATAGAACAGAATCAACATAATTTTCTGCCAATGTTTCAACTGCTGCCGAATAAAGTTCTTTTTTTGAAAGCTTGGAAGTATCTCTACTAACTATCATTGAAACATTATATCTCAATTTACTTAAATCATCAGTGTCACATTTTTTTACATGAGTATATAATGAAGAAATAGCAAAAGAAGAACTTATAAAGAAAATATATATTATTATTGAAAATATCATATTCAATTTAGAAATCAAAAATAATAATCCCATAAAAAAAGCTTCTATTAAAATAAAACTCAAAAAACCAAAAAAAATAGAATGTTTGAATTTTTTATCAAAGAAAGATATAAATTTTCCCATATAATATACAGGGTGAAAGATTAAATATGGTTCTCCAAAAATCAAATCTATAAAAAAAGAAATAATTAATGCCATGATAAAATATCCTCAAAATTTATATGTTTAGATATTTCTTTTGAAAAGTTGTTAATTTGATCATATAAAGAATAAGAATTATATTTTTTTATGGATAATCCTTTTTTAGTTCTCAAGAAATTCAAAAAATCATCTGTAAAATGGTCATTGTTAAATAAACCATGCATATAGGTTCCTATTACATTTTCTTTTATGAAACCATCTTTATATTCATTACCATTAATATCTTTTATTGTGCAAAAATAATGATCATTTGTTTCAGTATGACCATGTCTTATTTCAAATCCTTCTATATCATAATTGGAATTCAAAAAATTTAAATATCCTTTTTTTATACCTGTTATTTTTTCTTTTTTAAATATAGTTTTTAAAGGTATTAATCCAATTCCTTCAATATTTTCATTATTTTCAAAATTATCTTCAATATTTTCAGTTAACATTTGAAATCCACCACAAATTCCCATTATAATGGAATTATTTTGTTTGCATTTTAAAATATAATCATCAAATCCATTTATTCTAAGCCATTTTAAATCTTCAACAGTAGACTTTGAACCTGGAATTATCAAAAGATCTGGAATTGAATTATCTGGTTTTTCTATGTATTTTATTCCATTTTTCCAAGATAAAGGATCAAAATCAGCAAAATTAGATATATGAGGGGTTTTTATTATTCTTATATCAATATCACCAGATTCAAAATTCCATTTTTTCATTGAATCTTCATCAGGAATATTATGTTTTGCATAAGGAACTATTCCCAAAGTTGGTTTATTATATTTGTCTAATAAATATTTTAATCCATCATCAAGCATTTCTTTTTTTCCATAATATTTATTAAATATAAAACCTTTCACTAAATTTTTTTCTTCTTCATTGAAAATTTCCATGGTGCCAACAATACTTGCAAAAGATCCTCCTAAATTTATATCAGTTACAATAATAGTATGAGCTTTTACAGCTTTAGCAACAGCCATATTTGTTATATCATATTTCATTAAATTTACTTCTGCTGGACTACCAGCTCCTTCGATTATTACATAATCATTCTTATCTAATAATTGATTTAAAATATTAATACCTTTATCAAAAAATTCTTTTTTTCTATCAGACATATAGTCTTTTGGAGAATATTTATTATAATATTTACCATTAAAAATCACATAAGTTTTTCCATTTTCTGGTTTTAAAAGAATAGGATTAAATCTTACAGAAGGGAGCTTTTTACAAGCAATAGCTTGAATATATTGAGCAACACTCATTTCTCCACCTTCTATTGAGCACATTGAATTTAATGACATATTCTGCATTTTGAAAGGAGCAACTTTAAAACCTAATTCTGTTAAATGATTACATATTACTGTTGAAATCAAAGTTTTTCCTGCATCAGAAGATGTACCAACTATCATTATAGGAATTCCCATAAAAGTTCCTCCTTTGAAGAAGATTTAAAATATAAATGAGAATAACTTCCCAATGTTTTATTTTTCAATATTCCACTTTTAAAAGTATTTTTAGATGATTCCATGATTATATTAAAAGCATTTATTTCTTCATTATAATTCATATCGCTATAATGGAATTCATGACCCTTTATTTCAAAATCATTTAGTTTTATATTTTGATATCCAAAAGTTTTAAACATTCTATTTTGCATATAACTATCACAATCAAAAAATCCAACCATTTTATAATTATTTATAGATTTGCTCAAGTACATAAAACCACCACATTCAGCAATTACTGGTTTTTCTGAATTGCAAATTTTATTTACAGATCTTAACATCGATTTATTTTTTGATAATTTTTTTAAAAATAATTCTGGATATCCGCCTGTAAAATAATAGAAATCAGCATCTGGAATTTCTTTATCATTTAAAGGTGAAAAATAAAGTATTTCTAAACCTTTATCTTCAAAATATTTCAAATTGTCTTCATATAAAAAATTAAAAGCTTCATCTTTTGAAATTGCTATTTTTTTATTTTTATAATCGAGTTTATTTTTATTAAAAATTTTTTCAGAATCATAATTTAAGTTTATTTGATGAGATAAAATATTGATATCTATATTATCTTGTATCAATTTAGAAGCATTTTCAGCAACTTTCAAAAAATCATCTTCATGTATATTTAAACCAAGATGTCTATCTTTAATATTTAATAAATCAGATTTAGGAAATCTAAAAACATTTTTAATTCCAGTTTCTTCAAGTATACTTTTTTTCTGTAAATTAAACATCTTCTCTGATTTGCTTTTTGTTATTATTATACTTTTAATATCTGAACGAGCTGAATTTTTAATTCCATTTATTATTGGCCCAATAGTATGAATAGAAGGATAACTTTCTATCAATAATGTTACTGGTAATTCTAATTTTGAAGCTATATCATCAGAAGAAGCCTCATTTTTTTTTACCCCATCGAGAAGACCCATTGCTCCCTCTATAACAATATTTTCATTTTTATTTTCTTTACATATTCCATAAAAATGATTATTTAATCTATCTTTATCTAAGAAAAAAGAATCTAAATTATAACTTTTTTTACCAGTTATTTTCATGTGTAAAATAGGATCTATAAAATCTGGTCCTGTTTTAAATGAAATAACATCTTTTTTCAAAAGGTTTAATAATCCCATAGTAAAAGTTGTTTTTCCAGAACCAGTAAATAAAGATGTAATAAAAAATGACTTAATTTTTCTCATCTCACTTTCTTAAAAAATCTATAAGATCTTTATTTGTAACTATATTTTCATTAACAGTTTCATTTAAAATTCTGCTCAAATAAGAATTAATATCATTTGAAGATAAAATTGAATTAGGTTCGAATTTATTTGATTTACTATCAACAATAT
>NZ_JASUSU010000060.1:0-16057 GCF_030445905.1 Oceanotoga sp.
TTTGTAAAATATTTGATGGATTCTTGTTACACTTTTATTTTACGGGGAGGTTCCTTTTTTTTCAACCTCTTTCTTTTTTTATTTCAGGAATGCTCCTTATATAAAATTGAATACTATCAACATGATATAAGTCAACACAACTATCGCACACATAAAATAATAAATATATTTCCATATATTCCATGATGTTTTAGAAAATGTAACAGGCATAAGCCATCCAAAAGTAAACCCAGCTGCAAGACCGCCTAAATGAGCAAAATTATTTATAGTATTCATAGTAAATCCAAAAAGAATATTTATAATAATAAAAGGTAATAAAGCTGTACCTGTTAGAGGTTTCAACATCCTTGGTGTATCTTGTCTAAAACCAGATCCAAATAAAAGTCCAACAAGACCAAAAATTGCTCCAGAAGCTCCAACAGAAAATGTTCCTGGTATTATAAGTTGTGTCATCAAATTACCAAAAAAACCAGAAATAACATAAACAGAAAAATATTTATAAGGACCATATATTCTCTCAACCATATTTCCAAAATAAAAAAGGGCATACATATTAAATAATATATGTAAAATACCTCCATGTACAAACATGGAAGTTATCAATCTATTAAACTGTCCCGCACTTACAAAAGGTCCATATTGTGCACCAAATCTCAATAAAATCAAAGGATTATTAAAAGCACCAAATCCTCCAAACAAAAACATCAAAGCAAAAATAATTAAATTTGCTATGATTAAATAATTAGTAACAGTTTTCTGCATTATTCCACTCCTTTTGAAAATATGGCAGCAGAAGCAGCTCCTAATATACCTGCATTTTCTACAAGATCTGACTGCTCTATTCTATAAGTGCCTCTAAAACTAACCATAACATATTTTTTTGTTCTTTCTCTTAATGGTTTAAATAAGGTTTCACCAGCTTTACTCATGCCTCCACCTATAATTATCATTTCTGGATTAAACATATGAACATATCCTCCGATGGCCCTTGCAAGAACCTCAACAGTTTCATTAACAACAATTTTTGCAAGTTCATCATTTTCTTCACATGCTTTAAATACATGTTTAGACTCTATTTTGTTTATGTCTCCAGCAAATTTAATCATTAAAGATTCAGGATACCTCGGCGCCAATTCTCTTGCATGTAATCCAACAAATTTAGCTGATGCTACAGATTCCAAACAACCCCTTGAACCACAACCACACATTGGTCCCTCTGGAACTATAACTATATGTCCAAGTTCAGCTCCAATACCATTATTTCCAGTTATAAAAGTACCATTTGCAACTACTCCAGACCCTATACCAGTACCAAGAGTTAAAGCAATAAAATTTTGAGAACCTTTTGCTTTACCAAAATACCATTCTCCAAGAGTAAAAGCATTTGCATCGTTTTCCACTATTATTTCTTTATCAATTAATTCTGAAACTTTTTCTGTAAGATGAAAATCACGCCAATCTGGAAAATTTGGTGAAAATCTAACTATTCCTTTTTTTCTATCAATTGAACCAGGAGATCCAATTCCTACATATTCAAAATCATCATCTCCAGCAACTTCTTTTATAGCTAAAGCAATATTCTCAACGATTTTATCTGGGCCTTTGTCAACCTCTGTAGCTCTTGAAACTTTTCTAACTATTCCTTTTTCTCTATCAACTAATCCAACTTTTATTTCTGTACCACCAAGGTCAACTCCAACTATGTACACTAAAATCACTCTCCTGTATATATTTAAAATTTATTTATTTAATCATCCTTTTATATTATACCTTAAGGAATTTTAATTTACAAAAAATATATTTAAATATTATATTTCATATCCTTTCAATTATCTGTTATAATCATAAAAGTAAAATAATGGAGGTGTAAAAAATGAATTACGCAATAATAGTTTCTGGTGGAATTGGAAAACGTTCTGGTCTTAATATTCCAAAACAATTTTATAAAATACGAAATAAAACAATATTAGAAACAACTATAGAAAAATTTGAAAACTCAAATATAGATAAAATACTTATAGTATCCAATATAGACTACATAAACAAAACAAAAGAAATAACCAAAAAATTCAAAAAAGTTAACACTGTAATAGCTGGTGGAAATTCAAGAGCCGAAAGTGTTTTTGAAGGTTTAAAGTACTTACAAAATAAAAATATAGATATAATTTGCATACATGATGTAGTAAGACCTTTTATTCAATCTGAGGATATCAACAAATACTTAATAGAATCTAAAAATCATGATGCTATAATACCAGCAATACAAGAAATTGATACAATTTCTCTTACAGACTCTAATGGAAATATAATAAAATTTCTTGAACGTTCGAAAGTATTTAGACATTTAACTCCACAATTTTTCAATTATGAAAAATTATTCATTAGTTATAAAAAAAATATAAAAAATATAAAAAAATTTACAGATGATGCTTCAATATACTTTGAAGAATATAAAAATATAAAAATAATACCTGGAAACAAAGAAAATATAAAATTAACAAATCCAGAAGATTTTAAATGAAAAAGAGAGAAATCTAAAGATTTCTCTCTTTTTCATATTTTAAATAAAATTGAATATCCTCAATATCATTACCAAAAAAATCTGCCCCTATTTTTTTATAAAGATTTGAATCTTCATAAAAAGGATATCCACCAACAATTACCATCATTTTTTTTAAATTATCTTCTTTTTTTATACTTTTTACGAGTTTTTTCAAATTATCTAAATTTTTTTTAAGAGTTACAGATATAAGTATTGCATCAAAATTATTTTTATTTAAAAATCGCATATATGATTTTATAGGAACGTTTGTACCTAAATAATTTATATTAAATCCTTCAGCATAAAGCAAATCTGAAATCATCTTTATTCCTATTTCATGATATTCACCCTCAATAGTTCCACAAATTATATTTTTTTGATTTTCTTCATGATTAAATTCATTAACAAAAATATGTGACATTATAATTTTTGTTGATTCAGAAAAATAATGTTCATCACCAACATCGATCTCATTATTTTCCCACATATCTCCAATTTTATACAAAGATTCTCTAAATACATTTAAATAAATATCTTTTATACTAAAATTCATTTTTTTTAGATTTAATATAAATTTTAAAGCTCTATCTAATTCATTATTAAATATCAATTTTATATATTCATCTCTGAATTGTTCAAATTTTTCTAATTTTTTATTTTCAGTATTAAAATTAATCATATTTAACACCCCATATGAATTAATAAAATTTTTATTTATATAAATTTAGCTCTTTTTTATTACTAAAAAATTAATAATAGATTACTTTTTAAAAAGAAAGTTTATTAAATATCATAGGATAAATTCCGATACCAAAAAATACTATAAAAAAATATCTAATCATATCAAAAATAACATGATCAACAAAAAAATTTTTTAATGAAATCTTTAAAATAAAAATTAATCCTATTCCTAAAAAAATTCTTAAAAATTTTTTAATAAATTTTATATCAGTATTAAAATTAATATATTTTTTTTCTAATATAATACCCAAAACAAATCCAAAGTAACTTCCATAAATTTTATAAAAATCTGCCGATTCTACAAATAATAATAAGGGCGCAAAAATCATTAATAAAATAATATACATTTTATTTCTACTCAAAACTCTATAATAAAAAAAGTAAGTAATATAAGAAATAAATACCCCTAAAATAATTCCAACTAAAACATCTTTTGGATAATGAACGCCCAAATAAAGTCTTGAAAAGCCTATTAATATTATCATTATAAAAGAAAAAAAATAAATAGTTTTTTTCCTAATATAAAAAGACAAAGAACTATAAAATGTTCCTGCACCCTGACTATGGCCACTTGGAAAAGAATAACCTGTAGCAGTTTCAACTCTCAAACTTCTTATATTTTCTTCTCCAATTGGTCTATTAAATTTAAATATATCTTTTAAAAAATTATTAACTAATAAGCTCGAAAAAATAGAAAATCCTATATATTCTCCAAATCTCTTATCAATTCCCCAATAAATAACTGCCAAAACCGGTATTATAAAAAGTTCTTCTCCAAAAATAGTTATTATTTCAAAAAAAACATCAAAAAAATTATTATTAATGCTTTGAATACTTTTTAAAATTTCTAGTTCCATAAAAACACCTCAAATTATTATATTTTAATATTATATTATATCATTTTATCTAGTCCATATCTTAACAAGAAATTTATTTATATTAAGAGTATTATGATATGAAAATCATAATACTCTTTTTATATCACGACACTTATTTTAATATTATATGAATATATGTTATAATATATTATAAAAACATTAATATTATAATGATGAGGTGATTAAAATATTGATATACGAAGTTCTTGGTTGGATAAATGTTTTTCTTTTAATATTAAATGGAAGTTTATTTATATTAAAAAAAATTTATAAAAATTATAAATTTAAAAATTCCAAAAATAAAATAAAATATTTATCTTTATTAAAAAAAATCTCTTTTTTTCACAAAATAAATGGACTTTTGATTATATTAATAGCCATAATACATGCATACCTAATACTTGGAACTGTATTTTATATACATACAGGTTCAATTTTATTAATTTTGATAATTATAAACTTTTTATTATATATATTCAAAAATTTAAAAATCTTTAAAAAATGGCTTTTAATACATAAATTAAATACAATTATTATATTCACCGCATTAATAATCCATTTAACAAATCCATGGATATTCGGATAATAAAGGAGGAAAAACAAATGAAAAAATTTTTTTTGATATTTATCTTTATTATAAGTATAATATTCATATTTTCTGAAAAGAGTTTATTAATCAAAGATTTTGAATATAAAAACGAAATTATAACTAAAACTGGAATGAAAATTTATTGGACTTTTAATGAAGAAAAAAGTATATATATGCTTTTAAAAGCCCCTTCTAACGGATGGATATCTATAGGTTTCAATCCAACATTTAAAATGAAAGATGCAAAAATAATTTTAATAGGATTTGAAAAAAATAACATTATTCTCGAAGAACATTTAGGAGTTTCATCTACAAAACATAAAAAAATTGATGAAAAATACATAAAAAAATATACTGGTAAAAGATCAAAAGAATTTTCAATAGCTGAGTTTGAAATTCCATTAAATAAAGAATCAAGATATACAATAACAAAAAATGAAATCATAAAAGTAATAACAGCTTTTCATAATAATTCTGATAATTTTTTAATCAGACATTCCAAAAGAGAAACTTTAAACATTAAATTTTAAGAGGCTATATATAGTCTCTTTTTATTTTCTGTAACTTTTGTTACTGATTAATTTTTCATATATTGATACAATTTATCCGAATTAAAACATGAGGTGAAAAATATGAAAATAGATGAGAATAATTCAATATATGAAATAATTACAAAATATCCTGAAACTTTAGAAATATTAATTGAAATGGGTTTTAAAGAATTCAAAAATATGAATAAATTAAAAACTCTTGGAAAAAATATAAATCTAAAAATGGCTTTAGATATGAAACAAATACCATTAAATATTTTTTTAAAAAACTTAGAGTTAAAAATCAATAATAAAAAAGAAAAAGAAGAAGTAATAAATATAAAAGGAATACTACCTTGTCCAGTAAAAATACCCATACTCGAAGAATTAAACAAATATATAAAAGAAAAAAAAGAAAATTTCAACATTGACTTAAAAACTGCTTCAATGGGCATAAATTGGTTAAAAGAAGATTATAAGATTTCTATAAAAAATAAAGTACCAGATATATTTATTTCTGCTGGATTTGATTTATTTTTTAATAAAAAAACATATCAAAATTTTCAAGATCTATCAAACATAAAAAATTATAATAAAGATTTTCAAAATGATGAAATTAATTTAAAAGACCCAAAAAACACTTATTCTATTTTAGCAGTTGTTCCAGCAATTTTTTTGATTAATAAAAATGAATTAAAAAATGAAATACCTGATAGTTGGGAAGATTTATTATCTGGAAAATATGATAATAAAGTAAGTTTACCCATAACTGATTTCGACTTATTTAACGCTATTCTTCTTAATATACATAAAAAATTTGGTGAAGAAGGAATTGAGAGTTTAAAAAAAACATTAATAAGTAATCTTCATCCTTCTCAAATGGTTCAATCGTATAAAACAAAGCTAAACAAACCTGCTATAACTATAATGCCATATTTTTTTACAAAAACTATAAATAAAAACTCACCAATGATTCCAATATGGCCTAAAGATGGAGCTATAATAAGTCCCATATTTATGATAAATAAAAATAATAATAAATTAAAAAATATTTCAGAATTTTTCGCTTCAAAAAAAATAGGAAAAATTTTTTCATATAATGGCAAATTTCCAAGTACACATCCTGATATTGATAACATGATCACGAAAGATAATAAATACTTATGGTTAGGTTGGGATTATATATACAACAATGATCTTTCTGAATTAATAAAAAAACTAAAAAATATATTTTAATAAATAGAAAGGATAATCTAAATATGAACTTAATAACAATATCTGGTCCGCCATCATCAGGAAAAACATCGATAATATTAAAAACTATTCAAGCTTTAAAAGAAAGAAATTTAACAGTAGGCGTAGTAAAATTCGATTGTTTATACACAGATGATGATAAATTATATAAAAAAATGAAAATCCCTGTAAAAAAAGGTTTATCAGGTTCATTATGTCCAGATCATTATTTCATAAGTAATATAGAAGAAGTTGTAGAATGGGGATTAAAAAACGAATTAGATGTTTTAATAACAGAAAGTGCTGGACTTTGTAACAGATGTTCACCTTATATAAAAGATATAAAATCAGTATGTGTTATAGATAACTTAAGTGGTATAAACACTCCCAAAAAAATAGGTCCTATGTTAAAAACAGCTGATATAGTAATAATTACAAAGGGAGATATAGTGTCACAAGCTGAAAGAGAAGTTTTTTCATCAAGAGTACAAACAGTAAATTCAAAAGCAATAATAATACATATAAATGGATTGACTGGACAAGGTTCTTATGAATTCAGTACATTAATATACGACAAAAAAAATTCAATAAAAAGTGTTTCGGGAAAAGAATTAAGATACCCTATGCCATCAGCTTTATGTTCATATTGCCTTGGAGAAACACGAATAGGAAAAGATTTTCAAATCGGTAATATAAGAAAAATAAATTTAGGTGATTTTGATGATTAAAAAAAATAGTTTTAAAAATTTAAAAATTTTTGAAATAGAAGAAAAATATCCTTTTTCAAAATCTTTTTTTAAACAAAATCAAATTCCCATAGAAAACCATAGAGAAAAAACAATAACTGAAATTCTAAAAAATCTTGATGAATTTGAAATGGAAAAAATTGGTATGACAGAAGAAGAAATAATAGATAATCTTATATACTATATAGATGAAATGCTAAAATTTATTGGGGTAGACAATACAAATGAAGTGGAATCATTAACAATAATAAGTGGTACAGATAAATCTGGAAAGAAAGAAAAATTTGATTCTATAAATATAAAAAAAAGTGAAATTATTTCAATAGTTGGACCAACTGGTTCTGGAAAAAGTAGATTATTAGCTGATATTGAATGGACTGCAAATAAAGATACTCCAACTAAAAGACAAATTTTAATAAATAACAGAATTCCAGATCCTAAATGGAGATTTTCAACTTCAAATAAGCTTGTGGCTGAATTATCTCAAAATATGAACTTTATAATGGACTTAAGTGTGAAAGAATTTCTTAAATTGCATGCACAAAGTAGATTAATAAATAATCCAATAAAAATAATAAAAGAAATAATAGAATCTGCTAATTATTTGTCTGGAGAAAGTTTCAATGATAAAACACCAATAACAAGTCTTAGTGGTGGACAATCAAGAGCTTTAATGATAGCTGACACAGCTATTCTTAGTAAATCGCCAATAGTATTAATAGATGAAATAGAAAATGCTGGAATAGATAGAAAAAAAGCTATTAATTTACTTATAAACAAAGAAAAAATAGTATTAATTGCCACTCATGATCCATTACTTGCATTGATGGCTAATAAAAGAATAGTTATAAAAAATGGTGGTATTGAAAAAGTAATGATAACAAATAATAAAGAAATCCAAAATTTAAAAAAATTAGAAACACTTGAAAAAGAGATTCAAAATATAAGAACAGAGCTCAGAAACGGTAAAATAATAGAAAATATAAACATATAATATCTTCAACAAGGAGGGGTATCAAATGAGTATGTTTTGTTATCAATGTCAAGAAACTGCAAAAGGAACAGGTTGTACAGTAATGGGAGTATGTGGTAAAACTTCTGAAGTTGCAAACTTACAAGATCTTTTATTGTATACAATAAAAGGTATAGCTTTACTAAATGAAAAAGGGAAAAAAGGAAATTTAAAATTTCCAAAAGCAGACTATTTTATAATGAATGGGCTTTTTATGACTATAACAAATGCAAATTTTGATGAAAAAGCTTTCATAGAAGAAATAAAAGAAGGTTTAGTATTAAGAGAAAATATAAAAAAAGAATTACTAAAAAATAATTTATTAGTTGATGAATTACATGACTGTGCCGTTTGGACTGCAAATACTGAAGAAGAAATAAAAGCTAAATCTGATTCTGTACAAGTTGGAATTTTAGCAACAAAAAATGAAGATATCAGATCTTTGAGAGAATTAATAACTTATGGATTAAAAGGTATAGCTGCATATGCTGAACATGCATATAACTTAAGCAATATAAATCAAGAAATATTCGATTTTGTATCAAAAGCACTTACAAAAACATTGAATGATGATCTCAGTATTGATGATCTCGTATCCTTAACTTTAGAAACTGGAAAATATGGCGTAGATGTAATGGCTTTATTAGATCAAGCTAATACTTCTACATATGGGAATCCAGAAATTACTGAAGTAAATATAGGTGTAAAAAATAATCCTGCAATCTTAATATCTGGACATGACTTAAAAGATTTAGAACAATTATTAGAACAAACTCAAAACACAGGAGTAGATGTATATACTCATGGTGAGATGCTTCCAGCACATTATTATCCTAAATTTAAGAAATACAATAACTTTATAGGAAATTATGGAAACTCTTGGTGGAAACAAAAAGAAGAATTCGAATCTTTTAATGGCCCAATTCTTTTTACAACAAATTGCATAGTACCACCAAAACCAGCGCATATAAATAGAATATATACAACAGGTTCAGCTGGTTATCCAGGATGTAAACATATTGAAAAAGATTCTAATGGAAAAAAAGACTTTACTGAAATAATAAATCATGCAAAAAAACTAAATTCTCCAAAGGAAATAGAAAATGGTAAAATAACTGGAGGTTTTGCACATGCTCAAGTATTTGCACTTGCTGATAAAATTGTAAATGCAATTAAAACTAAAAAAATTAAAAAGTTTTTTGTAATGGCTGGTTGCGATGGTAGAATGAAATCCAGAGAATATTACACAGATTTTGCCAAAAAGTTGCCAGAAGATACTATAATACTTACAGCTGGATGTGCCAAATACAGATATAATAAATTAAATCTTGGAGATATAGATGGAATTCCAAGAGTTCTTGATGCTGGTCAATGTAATGATTCATATTCTTTAGCAGTTATAGCTTTGAAATTAAAAGAAATTTTTGAATTAAATGATATAAATGAACTACCTATTGCATATAATATAGCTTGGTATGAGCAAAAAGCAGTAATAGTTTTATTAGCATTATTATATTTAGGTGTAAAAAATATAAAACTTGGTCCTACATTACCTGGATTTTTATCACCAAATGTAGCTAATGTGCTTGTAAAAAATTTTGGGATAAATACTATTAACAATATAGATGATGATATGAAACAATTATTATAATTGTAAAAAGGAATCCTATAAAAAAGGATTCCTTTTTGTATAAATTATTAACTTCTATGATACAATCTTCTATAATCAGCTGGACGAATTCCAGTATTTTTTTTAAACAATTCTGAAAATCTACTTGCACTTTTATAACCGACTATATTTGCTATCTGACCAACATTGAGATCTGTTTTCATTAAAAGATGTTGTGCTTCAGTAACACGTTTTCTTTGTATATACTCCGTTATAGTACATTTATTAACCATTTTAAATGTTTTCTTCAATTTTGTAAGACCCATACAAGCTATTTTAGATAACTTATCTAAAGTTAAATCAAAAGAATAATGATCATTTATATATAAATTAACATTTTTAATATATTCTCTATCTTCTTTAGATAAATTTTTTTCTTCATTAATTTTATATGCATACCTATCATAAATTAAAGATAATGCTTCAAAAACTTTTCCTTCATAAAAAAGTTTTGCCGAAATACCTTTACCTCTATAATTTAAAAGTTGATAAAGCAGCATAACTATCTCTGGAAAATCTTCTTTTTCATCCACACTTAATAAGGCTTTTCTTGGATTAATATATTCTTTTCCAAATTTTTTAATTAAATAATTATCACAATATTCAGGTAAAAATTCTATACCTATTGTTTTTATTGGTATATTTTTATGAAATATAGCTTGATATTTGTTTTTTGCCCAAAAACTTTTAATAATACCCGAACTCAATCTATTATAAGGGTTAAGTTCTTCGCCAGAAACAGATTCAAAATAAGAAATACTAAAATATTCATCTAAATCATGCTCCATATAAAAATCATCATTAAAATAAAAATCATGAATTACAATAGAAAATAAATTTTCATTATTATAAATCCAATAATATCCTTTTCCAATATAAGGATCTAATGCATAACATTTTCCAATATTATTAAATTTTGTACAAGAAAAAATTTCTTTAAATCCAAAACGTTTTAATTCTTTTTCATGTATATTTGCTTGAATTTTTACCCCTCCTTATCATGATTAGACATTACTTTATCCCAAAAAGACTTATAACAAAAAAAACTATTAAAATTTTAATATTAATATATTATAATGTAGGAGAAACTACAAATGTTCTATTCAATTATATATATTCAATTAAAATTTGTCAAATAAAACAATAATTTATAAAGAAGGTGTATTAAACAGTGTCATTAAAAAACAAATCAACATTAAAAAAGTTATTAGAATTTGCAGATAATAGAAAATATTTTATTATATTTTCTATATTTTTTTCAGCACTAAGTTCTATCTTGTCTTTTTTACCTTTTATATTTATATGGTTTATAATAAAAGACATACTTTCTGTTTTTCCTGATATAACTAAAGCAACAGAAACAGTTAAATATGGATGGTTAGCTATGGGAAGTTCAGTAATAAGTGTTCTTTTATATTTTACAAGTTTAATACTTTCTCATCTCGCTGCATTTAGGGTTGAAAAAAATATCAGAAAATTCTCAATGCATAAAATTATAACTTTACCTATAGGGTATTTTAAACAAAATCCAAGTGGAAAATTAAGAAAAATAATAGATGATAATGCAAGTTTAACCCATACATTTTTGGCTCATCAACTTCCTGATATATCTGGATTAGCTGTAATGCCTTTTGCAATAATAACAATATTATTTATATTTGATTGGAAACTTGGTATTGTATGTTTATTTCCATTAATGATAAGTTTTTTATTTTTAAAAGAAATGATAGGCGGAAACAGACAAATGTTTATGGAAAATTATATGAATTCGCTTGAAACCATGAACTCTTCTGCTGTTGAATATATAAGAGGAATTCCAGTTGTAAAAGTTTTTCAACAAACTGTTTTTTCATTTAAAAATTTTTATAATTCTATTAAAAATTATAAAAAATATGCTTCAAATTTTGCATTAAGTTGTAGAATTCCTTTAATAAAATATACATTATCAATAAATTTACCTTCGATGCTTTTAATACCATTTGGCTTGATCATATTATTAAATACAAATAATTATAAGTCTGCCCTATTAGATCTCATATTTTATATGTTATTTGTACCCGTATGTACAGTTATGATGAATAAAATAATGCATTTAAGTGAAAGTGTAATGTCCGCAAGGGAAGCTTTAAATAGAGTAGAAAATATTTTAGAAGAAAAAAACATAAATTTTTCAGAAAAAAATATTACTATAGAAAATTTTTCTATAAAATTTAATAATATTACTTTTAAATATCCAAATGCGAAAGAACCTGTATTAAAAAATATAAATTTAGAAATACCAGAAGGAAAAGTTATAGCATTAGTAGGACCCTCTGGTGGTGGAAAAAGTACTTTAGCAAATTTAATACCAAGATTTTGGGATATAGATCAAGGAAGTATAACTATTGATAATATAAATATAAAAGATATACCTGAAAAACAATTAATGGATAACATAGCTTTTGTTTTTCAAAATAGTAAATTATTTAAAACAAGTTTATTCGAAAATATAAAAATGGGAAATCCAAAAGCTACGAAAAAAGATGTATTAAAAGCTGCCAATTTAGCTCAATGTGATGATATATTACAGAAAATGCCTCATGGATTAGAAACTGTAATAGGAACTAAAGGTGTTTATTTATCAGGAGGAGAACAACAAAGAATAGCTCTTGCAAGAGCTATTTTAAAAGACTCTCCTATAATAATTTTAGACGAAGCAACTGCATTTGCCGATCCAGAAAATGAGTATCAAATTCAAAAAGCTTTTGAATCTTTAATTGAAAATAAAACTGTTTTAATAATAGCCCATAGATTATCTTCAATAAAAAATGTTGATAAAATATTTGTTATAAAAAATGGAAGAATAGAAGAATCTGGTAATCATAATGAATTATTACTAAATGACAAATTATATTCAAAAATGTGGGATGAATATAAATCTTCTATATCCTGGAAAGTTGGAAAGGAGAATATAAATGTATAATTATCTTAAAAATAAATTTGCATTAAGTAATATAGGTACTAAAAGTCTCATAAAAGGCATCTTTTTAAGTTCTTTAATAAATCTTTGTATGATGCTACCTGTAGGAATTTTTATAATGATGATAAATGAATTACTAAATCCATTAATTCAATCAAATTCTCAATTTCCAAGTATATTAAAATATTTAACTTTGATAATAATAACATTAATAATAATGTTTATAGTTAATTATTTTCAATATTCATCAGTATATATATCAACTTATAATGAAAGTGAAAACAGACGTATAAAACTCGCTGAAAAATTAAGAGAACTTCCACTTTCTTTTTTTGGGAAAAGAAATGTATCAGATTTAACAAGTATATTACTCGCTGATTGTGCCTCTTTAGAACATGCTTTTTCACATGCAATACCTCAATTATTTGGTTCTATAATATCAAAAATAATAATAATAATAGCATTAATAACTATGAATTGGAAGATGGGATTAGCTGTATTGTGGGTATTACCTGTATCATTTGGAATAATAATTATCTCAAAAAAAATACAAACAAGAACAAAAGCTTTACACAAAAAAGCCAAACTCGATGCTACTGAACAAATTCAAGAATGTTTTGAAAATATACAAGATATTAAAGCATATAATATAACTAAAAATTATATGAATGATCTCGATAGAAAATTAGATATTTCTGAAAAAGCTCAAATAAAATCAGAATTCATAATGGCAACCTTTGTAACCTCTTCACAAGCTATTTTAAGATTGGGATTAGTAACAGTTGTTCTAATAGGAAGTAATCTATTAATAAATGGACAAACAGATTTTATAACTTATTTAATTTTCTTAATAACAGCATCGAGATTATATGATCCTTTATCTGGAAATCTTGAAAATATAGCTGAAATATTCAGTATAGAATTACCAATAAATAGAATGAAAGAAATAGAAAATTATAAAATTCAAAATGGTAAAAAAGAATATGAATTAAAAAATTTTGATATAAAGTTTGAAAACATTTCATTTTCTTATAAAAAAGATGAACCCGTTTTAAAAAATATAAATTTCACAGCAAAGCAAGGTGAAGTAACTGCTTTAATAGGTCCTTCTGGTTGTGGAAAAAGTACAATTGCAAAACTTGCTGCAAGATTTTGGGATCCTGATGATGGAAAAATCTTTTTAGGAGAAAATGATATAAACAAAATAGATCCAGAATCTTTATTAAAAAACTATACCATAGTATTTCAAGACGTCACCCTTTTTAATGATTCTATATTAGAAAACATAAGAATAGGTAATAGAAATGCAAGTGATCAAGAAGTTAAAAAAGCGGCTAAACTTGCTATGTGTGATGATTTTATAAATAAATTGCCTGATAAATATAACACCATAATTGGAGAGAATGGTTCTTCTCTTTCTGGTGGTGAAAGGCAAAGAATCTCAATTGCAAGAGCTTTTTTAAAAAATTCTCCTATAGTTCTTTTAGATGAAGCAACTGCTTCTTTAGATGTAGAAAATGAAACCCAAATACAAAAAGCAATTTCAAAACTAATCCAAAATAAAACTGTTATAGTAGTAGCTCATCGTATGAGAACAATAGAAAATGCTGACAAAATAATAGTATTGGATGATGGTCATATAATTCAAGAAGGCAATTCAAAAGAATTATTAAATAAAAATGGACTATTCAAACATATGTTAGAACTTCAAAATCAAAGTATGGAATGGTCTTTATAGCAGGAGGATAAAATGACGGATGAAAGATCAGAATTATTAACTCAAAAACCTATTAAGTTGATGTTTAAATTATGTACTCCAGCAATAATAGGAATGGTTGTCATAGGATTATATTCATTTATGGATGGAGTATATGCAGGTCAAATGCTTGGTTCTAAAGAAATGGGTGCAATTTCAATAGCTTATCCAATTACTTTCATAAATAATGGAATAGCAACATTAATAGGCATAGGATCAGCCTCTTTACTTTCAAGGGCTATAGGTAAAAAAGATTATAAAACTATTGATAAAATAATGGGAAATTTAATAGCAACTGTTTTATTATTATCGAGTATAGTAATGGTTTTTGGTATAATATTCGCAAAACAACTTTTACAATTAAGTGGTGCTGAAGGTGATATATTAGAATTTGGTATAAGATATTTAAGAATAATCTTTTTAGGTTCAATATTTGTCAATTTTGCTCAAAGTGCTAATATGGTTATGAGAGGCGAAGGAATAATGAAAAAAGCCATGTTAATAATGGGTTTTGGTGCAATATTAAATATTATTCTTGATCCAATATTTATTTTACTATTTAAAGAAAAAGGATTAGAAGGCCTTGCAATGGCAACATTAACTTCTCAAATAATACAAGCAATTATAACTTTAAAATATTTTCTAACAAAAAGTAAATTTATAAAAATAAAAAAAATAAAAATAGAAAAATCTCTTCTAAAAGATATTTTTTCAGTTGGTATTTCAGCTATGATGATGCAAATATTAAGTATGGTTCAACAAATGCTATTATATAGAATGGCATTTAAATATGGAGATCAAACTCAAGGTATTTTAATGGCTGCCTCTTTAAGAATTCAAGCCTTTTCTTTTATACCGTTATGGGGAATGTCTCAAGGTTTACAACCTGCAATTGGAACTAATTATGGAGCAAAAATGTATGATAGAGTCAAAAAAATAAATAATACTTTTGTCTTAGGTGCAACTGTTCTTGCAATGATTTTTTGGCTTCCTATAGAATTATTTTCAAAACAAGTTTTATCCCTATTCATAACAAATGAAAGCATAGTAAACACAGGAATATCAAACTTCAGAATTTTTTATAGCATATTTATTCTGTATGGTTTAATGATAATGATGATAACTTTTTTTCAGTCAATTGGAAATGCAAAAAGTGCTGGAATTTTAGTATTTTCAAGACAATTAATATTTTTTGTACCCGCAATAATAATTATGCCAAAGATATTTGGAATATCTGCTGTTTGGTTTACTCAACCATTATTTGATGGAATAGTGATATTATTAGGAACTTTATTATTATTAAAAGAATATAAAAAAATGTCTAAATTAACATTAGTTAATGCATAATAAAATCGCTAATAGTAATTACTATTAGCGATTTTATTTTTATCTATAATTTTTT
>NZ_JASUSU010000012.1:0-70061 GCF_030445905.1 Oceanotoga sp.
GCCCCCAACCAGATTTGAACTGGTGTCTTTGGCGTGAAAGGCCAATGTCCTAGGCCGCTAGACGATGGGGGCTTTTGTTGTTTTTGTTTCGCCAACCGAAATATATAATAACATATTTATTATAAAGTGTCAAGAAAACAAAAGGAAACTAAAATATTACAAAAAAATACATAAATGCGATAATTTTATTCGGTTTTATTTTATATGTGAATTTAAAAGTTCAGAAGACAGTTTATAAGCTACTTTTGTTATATCACCAGCACCAACAAATAAAAAGACAGATTCTTTAATTGCTTTTAGATAATCGATCATATCATTGTCAATATCAAAAAATAAACAATTTTTTCCATTTTCTTTCAATAAACGACAAATATAATTTTCATCTATCCCATCTATGGGATCTTCAAAGGCTGAATATATTCTGTAAACGATTATTTCATCAGAATTTTTGAGAACATTTACAAAATCATTTTTATGTCTATGAAGTCTTGTATATCTATGGGGTTGAAATATTGTTATTATTTTTTTATTTGGGAAATATTCTTTAGCACCTTCAATAGTATGAAAAATTTCTTCAGGAGTATGAGCATAATCATCTATTACATATTTATTAGAATTAGAATATAGTATATTAAATCTTCTACCAACAGATTCAAATTTTTTTAAAGATCTTTGAATATCTTCAAATTTTATTCCATATTCTAAAGAAATGGAAGCAGCTGCCAAAGCGTCATAAGCATAATGGATACCTGGCATAGATAAAGTTATTTTTCCAAGATATATATCTTTTTTATACATATCGAATTCTTGATGAGAATTTATTTGCTTTCTATTTTTCATTATATAATCGGCATCTTCGTCTATTCCAAAATAAATAATATTTTGGAATTCATTCTTCCATTTTTTTAAAATTGGATCATCGTAATTAAAGAATAAAAATTTATTTGAAGTTTTACAATAATTTTTTATAGATTTTTTTAAATTTTCAAAATCATTATCATAATGTTCTAAATGATCAGGTCTTAAATTATTTACAAGTATTGTATTTGAAGAGGCATATTTTATATACCCATCACTTTCATCTACTTCAGATATTAAAATATTTTTCCCAAAGTTAAAGTTTCCATCTTTTAGAGATTTATGCAAACCGCCTAAAAAAACTGTTGGAGATTTTTTAGCATTTATAAATATATTTGCTGTCATAGCAGTAGTTGTTGTTTTTCCATCTGTACCCGTTATACCTATGCTATGATTTTCTTTAAGAATTGTATTTAAAAATTCCATTCTCGATAATATTTTTATATTTTTTTCTTTAGCCGCTATTGTTTCAGGGTTATCATTTTTTATAGCAGTTGATTTTATAAATAGATCTACATCGGGTATATCTTTATTTTGTTCAAATTTTATATTTATATTTTGATTTTGAAGATAATTCGTTCTTTCATTTTCTTCATTATTAGAACCATATACTGTATGACCTGTATATTTTGCATATAAAGCGAGAGAACTCATACCTATCCCGCCAATTCCTGAAAAGTAATACTTCATGAGAACCTCCTAAATTTCATCTATATTATTTATAATTTCATTTGTTGAAACATCTTTTTTTGTATGCCATGTATAATTTATATTTTTGATATTTATTTTATTTATAAAATTTAAAATATCTTCTATATTTGGTTTTTTTTCATCTATTATTATTGCTTTACCATTTTTTTGTAGTTCAAGAGCATTATAATATTGATGGTTTTCTGAAGCACCACTCCAAGGTATTAATATAGCTTTCTGATCATAAAATTTGATCTCAGCAATACTTGTAGCACCAGCTCTTGATACTATTCCATCGCAAACAGATATTATTTCATATAATTCATCTATATATTTAAAACAAAAAACATTTTTAAAATTTTTGAATTTATTATCATTTTCTGTAATATGAATAAATTTTGTATTTATTGAAGATTTTTTATATACTTCATACATTATATCATCAACTTTATTTGAACCCAAACTTCCACCAAATACAAGTAATATTTTATTAGATATATTTTCTATACCATATTTTTTTAGATTTTCTCTTTTAATATCATGATCAGATATTCTTACGGGATTTCCGGTTTGTATAAATTCCTTAAAATAAAAAGAAGTGAAAATTTTTTTTGCCCATTTAGAAAGTCTTTTATTGGTTATTCCCATTATTGAATTTTGCTCATGAACATAAAAAGGAATATTTAATTTCTTTAATGAGTAGCCAACAGGTCCACAAATATATCCACCAGTTAAAAAACCAAAATCTGGACTAAATTTTTTGATTTCATCTTTAATTTCTATATATTTTTTATAAGCATGAAATAATCTTTGAATATTTTTAGGATTATAAATAGGTCTTATCAAACCTTTCATATTTATTTTTATAATATTTGCATCTGGAATATCTTTAGGAAGTTTCTTTTCTTCTATTCTACCATCAGTTACAAAGTATAAAATTTCTAAATCATTTTTCTTTTTAAGTTCTTTTAGTACAGCCAATGCTGGATAATAATGACCACCAGTTCCTCCACCGGCAACTACAACTTTAATTTTTTTCATTACTTTTTCCTCCGGAATTAAAATATATGAGTCCTAAAGATAGACCTATAGATGTTAAAGTAATTATTAATGAAGAATTTCCATAGCTCATCAAAGGAAGGGTTACTCCTGTTACTGGAACACCAGGTACACCAAGTCCTACAAGTGCATTTATAGTGACCTGTATAAAAAGCCATATGGCTATTATAGTTGAAAATGAAAAAGCAATATATGATTTTGTTTTATAAGACATCATTATTAATTCTCTTGATAGAAAATAAAATAAAGTTAGCACTATTATTATTCCTACTTTACCCCACTCTTCTCCTATTATTGACATTATAAAATCACTGTAAGATTCAGGAACCATATATTTAAAATCTCCAGCAAAAGGCGTTTTCCCGAAAAGACCTCCACTTTTAATGGCATTTAATGATTGCAAGGTTTGGAAATTATCTTCTTTATCCAATCTTTTTAATTGATAATCTGTTAATAATATATCTTTAAAATATATTGCCGTTATTCCAAATATTATAGCAATTATTAATAATATAACTATTAATTTTTTATTTCTAATAGATATTAACATAGTTAAAAAAGCTATAAAAGAAACTATTATAGCAGTACTTAAATCAGGTTCTTGCATTATTAAAAGTATTACAGGTAAAGATATAAAGATAGGAACTAAAATATTTTTAAAAATTGTTTCTTTTGAATCTCTTATAAAATCATAATAAAATATTAAAAATGCTGGCAATAAAAATTTTGCAAGTTCACTCGGCTGAAATTGAAAACCAGCCAGTGTAATCCATCTTCTAACTCCAGCAATTGGAGAAGTAAACATGACTGCAAAAAGAGCTCCCAGCATTATTGTATACATACTTATCATGAATATGGGGATTTTTATCAATTTATTACCAAATATAAAAGCTATAGAACCACCTATAAAACCTATACCCATAGATATGATATACATCGTTAGTTTTCTATCTGGATCAAATCCTTTTGCATCTTCCATAGCATATAAGGCACTATATACGAAAAAAACACCCAACATAAGGGTTATACCAAGTAAAATAAAATAAAAAACAAATGATTTTTGATTTTCTTTCATAGTTATCCCTCCAAAGAGTTAACTATTTTTTTAAAATAATCTCCTCTATCTTCATAATTTTTAAATTGATCAAAACTTGCACCAGCTGGAGATAGAATTATATTTTCATTTTGAATTGAATTTTTGAAAGCCATATATAAAGCTTTATCTACATTTTCTGTAAATATAAATTTATCAGATAAATTGTATTTTTTAATTTCTGATATCATATCTCCAAAAACATAAATGTTTTTTGAATTTTTTTCAAGTTCTTCTATTAAAGAACTCATATCTTCATTTTTTGGTATTCCACATAAAAATGCTGTATAAACTTTATTTCTAAAGCTTTTAAATGCATTTACAGCAGCATGTACATTTGTAGCTTTTGAATCATTATAAAAAGAAACGCCTTTTAAAGTTTTTATAAACTCAATTCTATGATTTAAATTTTTAAAAGATCTAAGACCAAATTCTATGTTACTAATTGGAATATTCAAATTATAAGCAGCAATGGTTGCGGCCACAGTATTTTCTTTATAAATATCAAAGTTTAAAAACTCATTTTCTACTTTTATTGTTTTATTATTTATGATTATATTTGAATTTTTTAAAAAATCTTTAGAAAAAGCATATATATTATTGCCGTTTATATTTTTTTGTATATCTTTATTTATTATACTTAAACCATTTATTTTTTGAGTATTTTTGAGCATTTTAAATTTGCTATCATAATATTCATCTAAGTCTTTATGCCAGTTTAAATGATCTGGAGCAAGATTTAAAAGTATTGAAATTTCTGGAGAAAAGTTTTTAGACCAAAAAAGTTGAAAAGAGCTCACTTCAAGAATATAGTACTTAGCATTTATAGGTGCGTTTGCAAGTGGAACGCCAATATTTCCTCCAACAAAAACTTCAGAATTATTACAATGTAATATATGACCTAATAAACTCGTTGTTGTTGTTTTGCCATTTGTTCCAGTTATACCGACAAAAATACTTTTAGGATTTGCTTTTTTTATAAAATTCCATGAATACTCTATTTCTGTAGTATAATTTATGTTATTTTCAAAGATTATTTTTCCAGCTTTTCCGTAAGGGTTCACCCCTGGACTTATTATAGCTAAATCACAATTTTTTAACATCTTATCATGAGATTCTTCATATGGAATATCATATTTTTTTAATAAAAATATATCTTCTTCAGTTAATTTATTATCTTGACTGATATATATTTCATGTCCTTGATCTAATAATATATTTACTAATTGTTTATTACTTTTTCCAAATCCAACGAGACAAATTTTCATGTTAACCTCCGATTATTAAAATTCCAAATAATATATTTATAATCCAAAAATTCATGACTACTCTCTCTTCATGCCACCCTTTCATTTCAAAATGATGATGAACAGGTGCCATTAAAAAGACTCTCTTTTTTCTTATTTTATAACTCAAAACTTGAATTATTACAGAAAACATCTCAGCAATGAATACAAAGCATGTAAATATTGCAAAAATTTCTGTGGAATAATATATTGAAATAGAGGCTAATATTCCTCCTAAAGCTAAAGAACCTGTATCTCCCATGAATATTTTTGCCGGTTTAATATTAAACATCATAAACGCAATTACAGGTAAAACTATTGTATATATTAGATTAATAGGTGCTTTGCTTACTATTACTGTCATTATAGTTGAAATTATAAATAGTCCAGAAGATAATCCATCTAATCCATCTGAAAGATTAGTTGAATTAGATAAACCACTTAAAAATAAAACAGCCCAAATAGGGTAAAAAAATCCCAAATCTAAAGTTTTATCTATATAAGGTATTTTTAAATAAGTATGAGGATTAAATTTATTTACTATATAAAAAATTATCAAAGAAAAAATTATTTGCAGTAATAATTTTTGATAAGATCTAAGGCCCAAAGAATTCTTTTTGAATATGCTTAAAAAATCATCTATAAAACCTACAAATCCAAATAAAATTGAACTGAAAAATACTATTAAATATATTGGATTTGAAGATAAATAATAAGAAATTAGATTCAATATTGAAATAAAAAATAAAAATAAAATTCCACCTGCAGTGGGAGTACCCTGTTTATAATTATGCAAATCAGGACCTTCTTGTCTAATGTATTGACCATATTGTTTTTTCTTTGACCAATTTATATATTTTGGATAAAGTGAGATCAAAACAAAAAAACTTATAATAGATAATATCTCTATCATAAATAACTCCTTTCCTTCATGAATTTATAAAGGCCTGTAGAATTAGAACCTTTTATGTATATGATACCTTTAGTGTTATTTATAAGTTCTTTAACTTCTTCTATATTTTTTATAAAATTTATATTATTTAAATAATTAAATTTATTTTCGGGATCTAAAAAATAAATCTCATTGAATATATTTTGAGCCAGTTTTATTGTTTTTATATGAATTTCTTTTGAATATTCACCAGATTCTTTGATTTCTGACATTATTAATATTTTTTTATCTTTAGAAGTATATTTTTTTATAGATTCAAAACCACTTTTAAAAGATTCGAAAGAGGCATTATATGAATCATTTATTATAGTACAATTATCAGTTTTAATTATTTCAAATCTACTTGATGGTAACTCTATATTAGATATAAAATAAGGATCTATAGGGATTTGAATGAATATACAAAATGAAATAACCGCCAATAAATCTATTAATTGACCTTCAGACCAAATATTATTCAAAGTCAAAAATACGTCTTTACCAAATATTTTATAGAGTACTTTTGTTTTATTTTCTGAGTATTCAAAATCTTTTAATACAGAATCATTAGAATCTTTTTTACCAAATTTTATAATATTTAAATTTTTTGGTATAAAATCCAATAATTTTTCATAATCTCCATTCAAAACTACAAGACCTTTTTTCATATTTTTAGTTATCAAAGATTTTTGATAAGCAATATTTTCTTTAGATTCTAAAAATTCTATATGAGATGTACCTATATTAGTTATAAATGCTACATCTAAATCATAAAAATTAGATAAAAACTTAAGATCATCTTTTTTCTGAAGACCCATTTCAAGTATTGCTACATCTTCATTATTATAATAATTTAATATACTTAAAGGAATTCCTATTTCTGTATTATAGTTTTCATGAGTAGAAAATATACTTAGAGTATTTGACAAAATTTGATGTAAACATTCTTTAGTTGTAGTTTTCCCAGTTGATCCCGTTATACCAATTTTTAATTTACTATTATTATTTACTAATTTTGAAGTCTCTTTTAATATATGAATTAACACATTATCAACTTTTAAAATATTTTTAAATGGTATATCTTTTTCAACAACAGCAAAAGATGCGCCCCTTTGGAACGCATCATTTAAATAGTTATGACCATCATTTTTTTCGCCTTTTAAAGCTATAAAAACATCATCTTTTTTTATATCTTTTGAATTTGTTTGAAAAAAATATTTTTTATTTTTTAATTCTATCAAGTTCATTTTTTCATACTCCTTCTCAAGCCATCTATGGCTTCTGCTGCTACATCGTAATCAGAGAATTTAATCTGTTTTCCACCACCAAAAAGTTGGAATTTTTCATGTCCTCTTCCAGCTATTATTACTATATCTTCACGATTTGCAAAGTTAATAGCTGCATTTATAGCAGTTTTTCTGTCTGGAATGACTATGAAATTTTTTTCTTTATTTACTCCTTCTTTTACCTGTTCAATTATTTTATCTGGATCTTCATCTTTTGGATCATCATTGGTTATGACAACTATGTCGGATAATTCACTCGCTATTTGTCCCATTATCTTTCTTTTACCTTTATCTGCATTACCACCAGCACCAAATACAAGGATTATTCTTCCTTCTGTTAATGATCTTGCATTTTTTAAAACATTTTCAAGTGCATCTGGAGTATGAGCAAAATCAATAACAACAGAAAAACCCAATGCTTTTGAACTTGGAATTATTTCAAATCTACCTCTAACTCCTTTAAAAGTAATTATGCCATGTTTTATTTGTTCATAGCTGAGTCCAAACTGTCTTGCCGCTATCAAGGAATTTACTATATTATAAGCATTAAAACTTCCTATTATGGAAGAATATATAGAAATTTCCCCTTCATCAGGTGTGATCAATTTGAAATTCATTTGGTATATACTTTGATTTAATTCCTTAATAACATAATCAGCATCATCTGAAAAACCATAAGTTATAATTTTTTTAGAATCTATAAATTCGAATTTCTTGATATCAAAATTATCATAATTTATTATCACTTTCCCATCAGGTTTTAAATTATTTGCAAGAGAAAGTTTTATTTTTTCATATTCATTAAAAGATGAATGATAATCGAGATGATCCCTTGTTATGTTTGTGAATGATATAATATCAAAATAAATATCTTCAATTCTTTTTTGAGAAATTGCATGTGATGATACTTCAAGATTTATAAAGTTTACATCTTTGTCTTTACTTTGTTTAAGTAAATTTGATATTTTAATTATGCTGGGTGTTGTATTGTATGGTTCTTCAATTAGCAAATCATTTATTTTAATTTCAACTGTACTCAATAAAGAAGAATTTATCTTTGATTCTCTTAATAAATGATGAAGTATATTAACACTTGTAGATTTTCCATTTGTCCCGGTAACACCAAATATTTTAAACTCGTTTGAGTCTATTTCATTTGAAAGATGAGATAGTCTGGCGAGGGCAACACGTGAGTCTGAAACCAGTATATAAGGAAAATCCAAATCAGATATATAGCTTTTATTTTCTATTATAACTAAAGAACATCCTTTTTTGATTGCCGGTTTTATAAAATTATGACCATCAAATTTGTAACCTTTAATTGCAACAAAAACATCGTTTTTGTTAATATTTTCGCTATTATCTGTTACAGAATTGAGCTCTTTAGATAAAATTAATTTATCACTCTTTTCTAAGATAATATCTGAAAGTTTTTCTAATACGTTTTCAACTCTCATATTTAATACCCCCTAAAATTCTTTTATCTATATTATTTTAACTCTTATTTTTCTATTTGACAATAAATAAATTTATTGATATCATATAATTAGCACTCATAAAAAAGGAGTGATAAAAAGTATGGGAATGGAATTAACGAGCAGGCAAAAAGAAGTTCTATTAAGTATAGTTAAGATTTATATTAAAGAACATAAGCCTGTTAGTTCAGATGATGTTTTGAGTAATTCTAGTATAAAAGCCAGTAGTGCAACTATAAGAAATGATATGCAAAAACTACAACATTTAAAGTATATATATCAACAGCATACAAGTGGTGGAAGAATTCCCACAGATGCTGCATTGTTTCTTTATTTTAATATTATAGATGAAGCTTATTCAAAAAATGGAACATATATGGAAATGCCAAAAGATTATAAATTTTATGATTTAAATCTCATGTATGAAAATATATCTAAAATGATATCAGATATTCTTAACGGAATGGTTCTTTTTGAATATCCAAATCCCAAATATATTTACATAACAAGAGCGGTTGTTACACCTCTTACAGATTATAATTATGTTGTAAATCTTATGACAAATCTTGGAATGACTATAACAAGAACTGTTGATATATATGGTCTCCCTCATTATAAAGAATTAGAAGAGATGTTGAATATAGGGCTAAAAGGAAAATCTTTTAATTCTGTTTTTGAGGCCATAAAAAATCAAAATTTTCAAACTGATGATATAAGAGTAATAAATATGTATAATCTAATTGAGGTTCTATTAAATGAATTTTCAAGAAATAAATATATAATTAATGGGCTTGAAAAGATAATTTCTTTTCACAAACCCGGTTATGATAGTATAAAAAGTTTGAGTATGATAATAGAAAATGATGAAATAAAAGATGAGATATTTAAAGATCTCGACTATTCAAGAGATATAAAAGTTTTTTTTGGAAATGATATAGGTTTTAGGTCTTTAAGAAATTTTGCTTTTTTTTATACATCTTATTGTATGTCATCGAATTCTATAGGTAGACTTCTATTTATCACTGAAAAATATTCTGATTATGAAAAAATTTATAATACAATCAAAGAATATACTTCTAGGTTCTCTGAAATTATATCAAAAAATCTTTAGTTTATAAAATTATATGTGTTGGAGGTGCTTTTAATGAGCAAAAAGGAAAATAAAAAAATTGAAAATAAAGTGAATAAAAAGATAGATGAGAAAATTGTTGAACAGATAGAAGAAGAACTTAATGAAGTCGTTGAGGAAGAAAAGAAAGAGGATATTTTAAACATCGAAGAAGTATTGAAAGAAAATGAAGAATTAAAAAAAGATCTTGAAAAAATTAAAATTGAAAATGATAAATTAAAAAATTATGCTTTTGATTTAAAAAGTGATTTTGAAACTTTTAAAGAACTCGTTGAAAAAGAAAAAAAAGATATAAAACTAAAAGAAAAAGAAAAATTGATAAGGAGTTTTTTAGTACCATATGAAAAATTGTTAATTTCTTTAAATTATAAAGAAGATGAACAATTTCCAAAAGCAATAGAAATGGTAGAAAAAGATATGAATAAATCCTTTGAAAATGCTGGATTAGAATTTATAAAACCATCATCTGGAGATATTTTTGATCCTTTTGAACATGAAGTGTCTGATAAATATGAAACTGATGAAATTAAAGAGTACCATGTTTATAAAACAGAAAATCCAGGATATAAACTTAATGGTAGAGTCATAGAGCCAGCTAGAGTTGTTGTTGCAATTAAACCAAAAGTTGTTATTTCAGTTAAAGAAGAGGCTGAAGAAGATAATCCTAAAAAAGAAGAAGGTGAAAATTAATGCCTCAAAAAAAAGATTATTATGGGATTCTTGAGGTTTCAAGAGATGCTTCTCAAGAAGACATAAAAAAAGCGTATAGAGTACTTGTTAAAAAATGGCATCCAGATAGACATTTAGAAAATAAAAAGGTTGCCGAAGAAAAATTTAAGGAAGTTCAAGAAGCTTATGAAGTTTTATCTAATCCTGAAAAAAGAAAACTTTATGATAGATTTGGATTTGTACCTGAGGGTGGTATGCCAAATGGTGGAAATGGTTCTTATACAGGTGGTGTAGAAGACATATTTAAAGATTTTTTTGGAGGTGGATCTGGCAATTTTGGAGATGCTGGAGGACCATTTTCAGATTTTTTTGATATGTTTTTTGGAAATGAAAGAGGCGGAAGTTCGAGAGGAACGAGAACTCAGAGAGCTTCTAAAGGTCAAGATATTCACGCAACTGTTACGCTTGAACTTGAAGAACTTTTATATGATGTAGAAAAAGTAATAGAATATAGTAGATATGAAAATTGTACATCATGTAATGGTACAGGTGCTGAGGGAGGAACTGCTTTTAGTACATGCCCAAGATGTAATGGTAGAGGACAAATAGCTGAAGAACAAAGAACTTTTTTTGGAACTTTTGTAAAGAATTATACTTGTCCTACTTGTAATGGACAAGGCAAGATAATAAGTAAAAAGTGTAGTGTTTGTGGTGGAAGTGGAAAAAATTATAAAAAAGAAAGACTTAGTGTTAAAATACCTGCCGGTATAGAAGATGGTTATGTATTAAAGATAACTGGGAAAGGTAATAATGGATTAAATGGAGGACCTAATGGAGATTTAATAGTTCATATAAAAGTTATAAATAATCCTAAATTTAGAAGAAATGGAGCAGATCTTGAAACAGAGATAAAAGTTGATTATATAACTGCTGCTTTGGGTGGAACTATTAAAATACCTACATTAGAAGGTAATATTACAGAAAAAATTTCTGAAGGTACTAATCCCGGAACCATAATAAGATTAAAAAATCTTGGCCTTCCTAATTTTACAGGTAAAAAAAGAGGGGATATTTATGTTAAACTTAATGTGGAGATAAATAAACCTTCTATGAGAGAAAAAAAATATCTTAAAGAGATAGCCAAAATAAAAAAATTAGATATATAAAGGCAGGTTGATTCGGTTGAATGATAATCTCAAAAAAACGATAGTTGATTATGTGATAATTTCTATAGGTACGCTGATAACAGCAATTGGAATTGTACTGTTTTTTGTTCCATACAATATTGTGGCTGGTGGAGTTAGTGGATTGGCTATAGTATTGAATTCATTGTTCGGTTGGTGGATTGGATTACAAATGTTAGTTTTTAATGTAATTCTCTTTGCACTCGGTTTTTGGTTGTTAGGACTTGGATTTGGGATGAAAAGTATATTTTCAGCGATTACTTTGTCTGTTTTTACTGATGTATTACAACAGTTTTTTGAGATGGATCAAATGATACCGAATTTAATAGCCCAAAGTCAAAGTTATAATATAGATATAATATTGATGTCAGCTGTTTATGGAGGAGTTATATCGGGATTTGGAATGGGACTTGTTATATGGAGAGGTGCAACTACTGGTGGTACTGATATTCTTGCAATGATATTCAACAAGTATTTTTCTGTATCTGTTGGTACGGGACTTTTAATATCAGATAGTTTGATAACGGCATCTTCTATTTTTATAAATCCTATATTACCAATGTATGGTATAATAACTATTTTTATAGCAGCGAAGACAATAGATGGTATAGTTAATGGTTTATCTTCATCAAAAACTTTTTTGATTATAAGTGAATATCATGATAAAATTAAAGAAAGTATATTTAATGATTTAGATAGAGGAATTACATATATTAAAGGTGTAGGTGGTTACACTAAAAAAGATAAAGATATTTTAATGGTTACAATAACGAGATCTGAGATTGGAATACTTAAATCTTTGATAAAAGAAATAGATTCAAATGCATTTATAATAGTTCTACCCAATAGTGAAGCTATTGGGTATGGATTTAAAAAAATAACTTAAAAATTAAAAGGTAGGTGTGGGAATTGGACGACCCCCAAAGTAGCTCGCAGCTGATATTTTCACTTATGTTTATATTTGTTTTACTCATGTTATCGGCACTTTTTTCAGGTTCTGAAACAGCATTCACCTCTATGGGAAGAGGAAAACTTAAGGATTATCTCGAAAATGAAGAAGATGAAAAGAAAAAAAGTATGCTTCAAAAGTTTATGAATAGTCCAAATCAATATTTAACGACTATTTTAATCTTAAATAATGTAGTAAATATTTTGGCATCATCACTTACTACATTGTTTGTTGCAAATCTTCTTCCAAACTCTAAAGGAGTTGCTGTTGGTATTGCAACGGGTTTTATGACATTAATGATTTTAATATTTGGTGAAATAACCCCTAAAGTATATGCAAGAGAAAATAAAGAAAAATTTTTTAAATTCTCATTTAGAATAGTAAATGTTTTAAATTATATTTTAACTCCTGTTGTATGGATACTTGTTAATTTGTCAAATGTAGTAATAAAAATATTTGGTGGAAAGGGATTTGGTCAGACACCTCCTTTTGTGACAGAAAGTGAAATAATGACTTATCTTGATATGGGACATGAAGAAGGGGTAATTGAAAAGTATGAGAAATATCTCATGCAAAGAAGTCTTGAAATACGTGAAACTTCTGTAAAAGAAATAATGACCCCAAGAGTTGAAATGGTCTCACTTGAAGATGATGAAAAAATAAATGATTTGATTAAAATTATAAATGATGATGGTTATTCAAGAATTCCTATTTATAGAGAAAGTCTTGATACTATAGTTGGAATATGTTATGCAAAAGATATTTTTAAACTCATGGATGAAGTTAGTGATTCAGATAAACTAAGAAATATGAGTGTTTTAAAGATCTCACATAAGCCTTTTTTTGTACCGATTACCATGAAAGTTAAAGATATTCTCAAGATGTTTCTTACAAATCATACTCATATGGCTATAGTTGTTGATGAATATGGAGGAACTGCAGGATTGGTAACACTTGAAGATGTAATAGAAGAACTCACAGGAGAAATTCTTGATGAATATGATGATATAATTGAAGAATCTAATATAACAAGGATTGATGAAAATATTATACTTGTTAATGGTTCTACTCCTATAAATGATATAGAAAGAGAATTAGATATAGATTTTCCAGAAACAGATTTTGAAACTATAGGTGGTTTTTTATTAGAACAACTCGAAAGATTTCCAAAACCAGGCGAACATATAATATTTGAAAATTATGAATTTGAAGTTATATCTGTTACTGTTAATAAAATAGATAAAGTTAAGATAATTGTTGTTCCCGATGTAAATATAAAAGGTGATGAAAATGACAGAGATGATGATTCAGAAACTTTATAAAGAAGCTTTAAAAGCAAGAGAAAATGCTTATGTACCTTATTCTAATTTTAAAGTTGGGGCTGCATTACTTACACAAGATGATGAAATTTTTACAGGCTGTAATGTTGAAAATGCTTCTTATGGTCTTTCTATATGTGCAGAGAGAAATGCAATTTTTTCAGCAAATAATTCAGGGAAAAGAAAGTTTAAAGCTTTATTTGTAATTGCTGATACCCCAGATCCAGTGAGCCCTTGTGGAGCTTGTAGACAAGTTATGAATGAATTTGGAGATTATGAAGTTTATCTTGCTAATTTAAATGGAGAAATAAAAAAAACTTCTACAAAAGAACTGCTTCCTTACGGGTTTAGCAAGGATGATATGGATGATACAAAAAAATAAAAAATTTAAAGTTTTGATCATAGAAGATTCTATGATAATAAGAACTCTTGTAAAAACAATACTTCAAAAAGATTCGAATTTTGAATTTTATGAAGCTAAAAATGGGAAAATTGGATATGAAAGAACCTTAGAAATTCTTCCAGATGTTATATTGTTGGATATAATGATGCCGGAAATGAATGGCTATGAGGTTTGTGAACTTCTAAAAAAGAATAAGTTCACAAAAGAAATTCCTATAATAATAATAAGTGCTCTCGATGAAATAGAAAACAAAGAAAAAGGCTTTGAACTTGGTGCTGTTGATTATATAATCAAACCAGTTGAGCCTCAGGAGCTTGTTGCGAGAATTAAAACTCATGCCGAACTTTATAATGCTCAAAAAGAATTAAAAAATTATATACAACTCTTTGAAAATGATCTAAAAACAGCTCAAACATTACAATACGCCATGTTACCTAAGAAGAAAATTTATGATAATATAGAATTGGATTGGTATTTTAAAGAATCTTTTAACGTTTCCGGAGATATATTTGGGGTTCTTGATATGACTGATGGTTCTAAATTTATTTATGTTATAGATGTTTCAGGGCATGGAGCAGCTGCTGCCATGTTGTCATTACTTGTTAAACAAGAAATAGAAAATTTGATATACGAAAAGAAAATAGTTAATATAAGTGAACTCGGGAAATATCTCGATGAAAAAGAAAAAAATATATTCAATGATGGTTCTTATTTTACTGCTGTTTTTTTTAAAATAAAAAAAGATGAGATTAAAATAATTAATTTTGGACATAGACAACCTTTTATAATAAGAAAAAATAAAAAAACAGAAATAATAAGAAATACTAATTTACCACTTGGAATGGGCCTTATAGAAAACATAAAAAATATAGATGAAATAAGTGTTGAATTTAATAAAGAAGATATGTTTTTAATATATACTGATGGATTAGTTGAAGCACATAACTCTAAAAAAGAAGAATTTTCTGAAGAAAATATAATAAATATAATAAATAATCTTAAAGAGATAAATCCTAACAAATTAGTAAACCAAATTAAAAAAGAATTAAATTTATTTTTAAACAATAATACACCTGAAGATGATATAACAATAGTATCAGGGATAAAGTTATAGCCTAAAGCAAAAAGCTTATAGGCTATTTTTATAATCTAAATGTGAGGAGTAATAATTATGAAACTTGAAGAAATCGAAATATCTGAAAAACAGATATTTAAAGGAAACCTTCTCGATGTTAGAAAATATGAAGTAGAACTTCCAAATGGTAGACAATCAACTCGTGAACTTGTTTTGCATCCTGGAGCAGTAGCTGTTTTTGCTTTTGAAGATATGAATAATAAAGTTATTTTGACGAAACAACATAGATTTCCTATTAGAGCAAATCTTCTTGAAATACCTGCAGGGAAGTTTGATTCTCCGGAAGAAGACCCTATAGAATGTGGTAAAAGAGAGCTCGAAGAAGAAACTGGATATATATCTGAAAATTGGACATATCTTGGATATATATATACTACACCTGGATTTTCTAATGAAATAATACATCTTTATTTAGCTAAAAATTTGAGAAAAACTCATCAACATACTGATGAAGATGAATTTATAGAAATAATAGAAATGAATTTAGATGAGTTTGAAGAATTAATAAAAAATGGTGAAATAAATGATGCAAAAACTATAGCTGCATATACAAGAGCTAAATTATTGGGAGGAATATGAAATGGAAGTTAGAACAAGATTTGCTCCTAGTCCTACTGGTTTTTTACATGTTGGAGGAGCAAGAACAGCTTTATTCAATTACTTATTTGCAAGAAAGCATAATGGAAAATTTATTTTGAGAATAGAGGATACAGATGTTGAGAGATCTACTAAAGAATCTGAGGATCAATTGATAGATGCTCTAACATGGTTAGGTTTAGATTGGGATGAAGGACCTAATGTTGGGGGTTCTTATGGCCCTTATAGACAAACGGAAAGAACAGAAATTTATCTTCAAAAAGCTAAAGAGCTTGTTGAACAAGGAAAAGCTTATGAATGTTATGTTTATCCAGAAGAAATGGAAAGTATAAGAGAAGAATTATTGTCTCAAGGAAAAGCTCCTCATTATAATTATGACATGCTTAAAGTATATAATACAGAAGAAAGAAAAAAGGAATATAAAGAAAAGGGATTAACACCTGTTATATTTTTTAAAATGCCAAGAAAAGATTATAAATTAAATGATTTAATAAAAGGTCCTGTAATATTCAAAGAAGGATCTGTTGGAGATTTTATACTGATTAGAAGTAATGGTTTTCCTACATATAATTATGCTGTTGTAATCGATGATATGATGATGAAAATAACTCATGTGATACGTGGAGATGATCATTTATCAAATACATTAAGACAAGTTGCCATATATGAAGCTTTTAACTCAGAATTACCAGAATTTGCTCATGTTTCTATGATATTGGGACCAGATGGAAAAAAATTATCTAAAAGACATGGTGCCACTTCTGCAGAAGAATTTAGAAATAGAGGATATTTACCAGAATCTGTTGTAAATTTTCTAGCATTATTGGGATGGTCACATCCAGAAGGAAAAGAATTATTAGATATAAATGAATTGATAGAAAATTTTGGACTTGAAAGAGTAAATTCGAGTGCAGCAGTATTTGATGATGTAAAATTAAAATGGATGAATGGAAACTATATAAGAAGTGCAAAACTCGATAGAATATATAAATTATCAATTCCTTTTATAGTTCAAAGTGGTATATTAACAGAAGAACAATGTGAAAACAATAAAAAATGGCTTCTTGAAGCAATAGAACTTGTTAGAACATCTTCAGAAGAATTAAATGATATTCCAAATGAATTAAAAATATTTATAGAAGACTTTAAAATAAATATGGAAGATGAAGAATTCATAGGGTATCTAAATGATGAAGGTGTTAAAGAAGCTATTAAACAAGCTTATAAACTATTTTTAAATGATGATGAATGGACATCAGATAGTGTGCTTGAAAATCTAAAAATAGCTATGAAAGAAAATAAACCTAAGAAAAAATCTTTTTATATGGCTCTAAGAAAAACTTTAACAAATGAATTCCATGGCCCAGATCTTGTGAAGTCCATACACTTAATAGGAAGAGCAAGAGCTTTAGAAAGATTCGAAAGGGTGATTGAATATTGATAAGAATTTATGATACTTTATCTTCAAGTTTAAAAGAATTAAAAACTATAGAAAAAAATCATGTTAAAATATATGTATGTGGACCAACTGTTTATAATATAATACATGTTGGAAATGCCAGACCTATGATTGTATTTGATTCTTTTAGAAGATTCTTAGAATTTTCAGGGTATAAAGTTACTATGGTTCAAAATTTTACAGATATAGATGATAAGATAATAAATAAATCAAATGAAGAAAATACTCCTTTTAAAGAAATTCCAGAAAGATTTATAAATGAATATTGGAAAGATTCAAATCTTTTAAATATAAGACCTGCAAATTTTCATCCAAAAACTACAGATTATGTAGATGAAATAGTAATATTTATAGAAGATCTTATTAAAAAAGGATATGCTTATAAATCAGAAAATAATGATGTATATTTTGATGTTAGAAAACTTGAAGATTATGGAAAACTTTCTCATAGAAATCCGGATGATATGCGTTCTGGAAGTAGAATAGAAATTTCTGAAAATAAAAGAGATCCTCTAGATTTTACTTTATGGAAGGCATCAAAAGAAAACGAACCAAGTTGGAGCAGTCCTTGGGGTGATGGAAGACCTGGATGGCATATAGAATGTTCTGTAATGTCAACTCAAATCTTAGGTAAAACTTTTGATATTCATGCAGGAGGAAATGATTTGATATTTCCCCATCATGAAAATGAAAGAGCACAATCTGTTGCAAGACATGGGTGTGAGTTTGCCAATTATTGGATGCATAATGGAATGTTAAAGCTTTCTGGAAGTAAAATGTCAAAATCTACTGGAAATATATGGCTTGTTAGAGATATAGTAAAACAATATGGTGCAGATACATTAAAAATATTTATGTTATCTAAACATTATAGATCGCCGCTTGATTTCAGTGAAGAAGGATTGATATCTCAAAAAAAATCAGTTGATAGACTCAATGAAACACTCAAAAAAACTGAAGATTTATTTGAAAATGATATACCATATTTAGCCTATACAGATTATATGAAAGAAAAAATAAATATTTTTAAAGAATATCTTTCAGATGATTTTAATACAACAAAGGCAATTGCTTTAATATTTGATATAAGTAAAGAATTAAATAAATCACTTGAGCAAAAAAATAAAAAAAATATACTTGAAAATTATCATCTTTTGAAGAATATATTTGGCCCAATATTTGGAATTTTTGAGGACAATTATATTGAAAAGCAGAATATGAGTTCTGATGAAGTTATAAACCTTCTCATAGACATAAGAAATAAAATGAGAAATCAAAAAAACTATGAAATGTCTGATTATATTAGAGATAAATTAAATGAAATAGGAATAGAAATAAAAGATAATATTGAAGGAACAACATATAAAATAAAATAATAAAAGGGAGAAATCCCTTTTATTTTTAAAAAAATTCAAAAATTAACATAAAATAAAATAAACGTTTAAATAAAATATTCAATTAATGTTATAATTTTATTATCAAGTATTTGGGAGGTATTAATATGATAGATGTAAAAATAATCAATTCAGTTTTAAGTTCTTTGACAGATACGTTTAAATCAGCTGCACAAACAGATATAAATTTACAAAGCCCTAAACTTGTTAAAACAATTGAAAAAACATATGAAATAGTTACAACAATAGGATTTAATGGAGTTTTAGAAGGGAATGTAATATATACTTTAACTTCTGAAACTTCATTAGAAATAGTAAATAGTATGATGGGTGGAATGATGAAATTAACCGAAGTTGATGATATGGCAATAAGTGCCATAGGTGAATTGGGAAATATGATATCTGGTGCAATAGCTGTATCACTTGAAAAAGTAGGATATTCAATAGACATAACTCCTCCTTCTGTTGTTGAAGGAAAAGAAATGAGAGTTAGTGTAGAAGGAAATATATTAAAGTTTGCTGGAACATTATTAGATGGAAAAGAAATAGAAATATTTTTAGTTGTAAAAAAATAAAAAATAAAAAAATATCCTGTGAATAATATTTTTAATTTATTTTCACAGGATATTTTTTATCATTTAATAGTAAATACTCTAGCCTCTCCAGGATTTATTGTTACTCTCAGTATTCCATCATTTATATCCCAAGAGCTTTCGCTTCTTCTATAATTTTCTATAGTCGTTTTTATGGAATGATTTCCTCTCCATGTATGATATCCAAGATTAATTTCAAAATAATAAGGATTATCAAAGTTTAAATTTATTGGTATTACTATTCCATCTTTTCCATCCCACCAAAACATCACGAATGATTTTTCTCCAAAATCTAAAAATCTATAATTCTCTTTTTTCAATAATAGATTTTTATGATTATTTTTTATATTCCCAAGATATTTTAAGAGTTTTATCATATGATGATCTGTATCCCAATGAAGAGCATACCAATCAAAAAAAGCAAGTTTCCCATAAAATTGATCATCCGGTTTTAAGTATTTAAATTTTTCTTCTAAAGGTTTTTCAAAATCAAGACCTGTGTTCATAGGTTGAGATTCGAATATCTCTGATCCAGAATTTATAAAAGTTATCCCATTTGGCATAAATGTATTTATTACAGCAGAAAGTTTTGAGAAATTTTCTCCATATTTTCTTGTTATTGCTCTTGGCGAATCTGGTGTTTCAGAGGTTGCAAATGCTGGTAAAGAAAGTTCAGGCATTATTTTAGAAACGAATTTTTTAGTCCATCCCTCATCTATACGAGGCTCTGACCACCAAGAATTGCCTAAAATTCCATCATAACCATTATTTTTAGCTCTGTTATGATTATCCATATTCAATTCTTCTGCTATTATAGCAAAAGCTGGATCATATTCTTTGGCTTTTTTTATTATCATATCTTCAAGCTCAGAAGGTAAAGCATGTCCCATATCAAGTCTTGCACCATCAATACCAAAATTTTTTTGATAAAATGGCATTATATCTGAAATTAATGTCCAAAGTTCTTGATTTTTTTCTTTACCTGGGAAATTACTCGATTTAACAACATCAAAAAGTACATATGGAGGTTGATTCTTAGGTAAATATTTTTCGGCTTCTTCAGGATGAGATAAATAGAGTCTTAAGAATGTTATATCATCCCAAGTGGGTTGAGTATCGTTTATCCAATCAGAAAAACCTGGTACAGTGATAATTTTGAATGATTTTATTAATTCATCAAAGAAATCAGGATTATCCTTATTTTTTTTCAAAAAAGTTTCCCATTTTTTAGGGTTTGTAGTTTTTGGATCAAATCTAAATTTAGATAGATGTTTTTTTACTTCATCATCATTATATAAAATTTCTAAATTTTCTTTTGTAGGTTGTTCAAATTTTAAATTTTTTATTTTTGGTGGTGCATAAGAATTTAATTCTTTTAAGTCTATCCAATAAAACCATTCTGGATGATCTAATATTAATTTATTATCTCTTGCAGCAGTTCTTGGAACAAAATCTAACATAACTCTTATTTCCATTATATGGCAGGCCTGTACAAAAGCTGCAAATTGTTGATTAGATGAAAATTCATCATCCAAAAGAGTATCTTTATAATCTTTTTCCACACTAAAATAATCTTTTACTGCATATGGTGATCCCACTTCACCTTTTTTAAATTTATTAGAGCTTTGGCTTATAGGTAGAAGATATATACAATCGATATTCATTTTTTTAAAATAAGGTATCATAGCGATCATTTTTAAATATGTACCAGATTCTGTATATCCGAGTTTATCTATAGGCATAAAAATAGTTTTTTGATCATGTATATATGCAGCTGTAGCTCTTATATGTGCCCCATACATAGTTGATAAATTTACCCATGAAGGATCTTTTTCTTCTTTTATAAAAGACAAAGGATTAGAATAATCTTTTTTTTCATCAGAGTTTTTTAAAATTTCATCAATAACGCTGGAAACGTATTCATAAGGGTTTAAGAAAAATTTTCTTCCATTTAATTTAACATCACCCGAATAATTTTCTGGCATCCAATTTTTTGGAACAGCATAATTTTTTTTACCTTTTTTTACTTTAGATTTAAGATATTCATTTATATCTTTTAAGTCTTTCATTTTTTAACCTCCTTTAATAAAAGGGTAAAAAGGGGTAAATCCCCTTTTTGTAAGAATTAAGTCAAATTTATTATATCATACAAATTGTCTAATTAATTAAACAACATCATCTATTTTATGAAGTATTTGTTTCAAGAGTTTTTTTAATTCGGAATTTTCTTTCGAAAGTCTTTCATTTTCTTTCAATAAAAATTCATAATCCACTTTTTTTAAAATATTTTCTGATTGTTCATTTAAAGATTTTTTTTCTTCTTTTGAATCATGACTTTTTTTGTATATTGATTTCAAAAGATCTATTATATATTCATCGAAAAGTTTATTATTTTCTTGTATGGCATGAAAAATAAACAAATTATATTCTGGGATTTCACTTTTATCAGAATTTAAGTTAGATTTTAAAATATAATCAATAAAATTTTCTTTTTCGAGGGTGTTCATTTTATTTAAAATGGTATTTATTTTGTCATTATAATTGATTATATATATTTCAAATATATCATTTAAAATCAAGTTTAAATTTTTATCTTTTGTATAATGAGAAGTATTTTTTATTTCATTTATAAGTTTAAGATATACATTTTGCATTATTTCAATTGAATTTGTATCATTATTTATTTTTAAAATATTATTTATTTTTTTTATAAAATTATCCCAATAAATATAATTTATTCCTATTGAATCTATATATAACATCATTAAATATGCATCATATTCATTCAATTCATAAATATCATTTATCTTGTGATAGTTTTTATCAAGAAATTTGTTTATTTTATCAAAAATCGACATAAAAAAAGATTTATTATTTTTAAAATAATAAGGTCTAAAATTCATAATAGTCCCCCTGTATAATTATATTAATATTTTTATAAATAGTATTACATTATTAATACTATAGAAAAATATATTTCATATATTATTATACAATATTTTTTTTGATTTTTTCTTAAAATTGTATAATATTAATTTTTAAAAGGGTGTTTTACTTTATGTTTAAAAATATATAAAGAAAAAATGTTATAATGGTACTTAGAACAAACTAATATTTTATTTAAAGGTAGGTGATAATCCGGATTTTCCGGAGGAAAATATGGGAGATTATCATGAATCATATGATGCTTTAGATCAAAGAACAAGAGATTTAACAAGAGCTTTGAATAGTTTAAAAGAAGAAATAGAGGCAGTTGATTGGTATAATCAAAGAGTTGCCCTCGCAGAAAATGAAGAATTAAAATCTATTATGGCTCATAATAGAGATGAAGAAATAGAACATGCTGTTATGACACTTGAATGGCTTAGAAGAAATATGGATGGTTGGGATGAAGAAATGAAAACATACCTTTTTAAAGAGGGAAATATAACAGATTTGGAAGAAGAAATTGAAAAAAGTGAAGATTCAAAAGATGAATCTTTAGGAATAAAAGACATGAATAAATAAAAAGAGGGGGAGTTTAAATTTATGAGTATATTTAAAAGAGATTTAGCTCCAATTTCAAAAGAAATTTGGTCAGAAATAGACGAAAGAGCTAAAGATGTTTTTAATTCGTATTTATCTGCCAGAAAAGTAGTTAACTTCATAGGTCCTTTTGGAATTGATTATAATGTTTTATCAGAAGGAAGAATTGCAGTTGAAGAAAGTAAAGAAGGAGTTAATTTCGGTATATATAAAGTAAAACCTTTAGTTGAACAAAGAATAGATTTTGAATTGAACAGATGGGAATTAGATAACATATTTAGAGGAGCTAAAGATATAGATTTTTCACCATTGGAAGATGCTGTTAAAAGAGCGGCTCTTTTTGAAGAAAATGCCATTTATAATTCTTTATCGCAAGCAAATATAAAAGGTATAATTCAAACATCTTCAAATAAAATTGAATTTGGTAACTCATCATCTGAAATTATGGAATCACTTGCAAAAGGAATTCTTGAATTGAGAAGTTCATATGTTAAATCTGATTTAGTTTTAATTGTTGGACCAGATAATTGGAAAAAAATAAATAAATTTTCTGATAATTATCCATTAAAAAAGAAAATAGAAGAATCTTTAGGAACAAAAATAATTTTGTCCCATGTTTTAGATGGAGCTATTTTAATGCCATTAAAATATGAAGACATAGAATTAATTGTTGGACAAGATTTTTCTATAGGATATCATAATTGTACAGAAGATAAGATAAAATTTTTTATTATGGAGTCTTTCACATTTAGAATCTTAGATCCAGATATAATAGTAAAATTTGAATGATATTTTTAATTTATAAAAGACGGATATTTTAATATCCGTCTTTTGCAATTAAATAATAAATATTTTGATTTTTTAATGATGTTGTAGGATATTTATTTTTTACTGTTTCAAAATTTTCTATTATTTGATTTAAAACTTTTTCCTTTTTTTTATAATTTGACATAAAAATAATTTTGTCAGCTTTTTCTATTAAATCAAAGTTGACAGAGATTCTTTTTAATGGAGGATTTCCATGTTCTTTTTCTGTGTATATGATAAATCCTTTTTTCTTTAACTCATCTGGAAATAAAGAAGCTGTGTGACCATCATTTCCTATACCTAAATATATTAAATTAAATTTATAATTTTTAGTTTTTGTTATAATTTTATTTTCATAATCTATTATAGATTTTTCTATTGGAATATCTGTTCTTATTTTAAATATGTTTGACTTTGGTATTGGAATATGTTTTAAAAAATTTTCATAAGTATTTTTATAATTGTTATTTGAAGAATTTTCAGAAATAAATCGTTCATCGCCAAAAAATATTAAAACATTTGCCCAGTTTATTTTATCTTTATATTCAGATATTATTATTTTATACATATTTACAGGAGTAGATCCTCCTGAAAGCATTACTTTAAAAGAATTACTATTTTTTAAATATTCTTCATAGAATAATTTTGCAGATCTATTAGCCATTTCATCTTCATTTTTAAACAAATAAATTTTCATAAAATCACCTCAATGGATACCATGTACCCTTTTTAAATAATCTACTACTCTCTTTAGGCCCCCATGTTCCTGCTTCATAAAAATTCAAAGTATTTTCTTTTTTCCATTTATTAATTATGGGTTCTAAAAGTTCCCAAGATATTTTCATAGCATCACTTCTTACAAATAAAGTTTGATCACCTATTAAAGCATCTAAAATTAATCTTTCATAAGCTTCTGGTGGATCAAAATCAAAATGATTCTTATATTTAAAATCCATATTTAAAGTGTTTAAACATAATTTAGAACCAGGTTGTTTTGCCTGTATATAAAGAGAAAATCCTTCATCTGGTTGTACATTTAAAATTAAAGAATTTTGTTCTAAATTTATAAAATCATGTGAAAAAATGGAATGTGGAACATCTTTAAATATTATTGCAATTTGACTTAATTTTTTTTTAAGTCTTTTGCCGGATCTAAGATAAAATGGAACTCCACTCCAACGCCAATTATCTATAAAAAATTTTCCAGCTACATATGTTTCAGTGCAAGAATTCTTGGCTACATTCTTTTCTTCTCTATACCCTGGAACTATTTCATCATCGATTTTGGAGGAAATATATTGTCCTCTGACAAGATTATCATCTATGTTTTTATTGTTAAAAGGTCTTATAGATTTTAAAAGTTTAACTTTTTCATTTCTAACGCTTACAGGTTCTAAGGATGCTGGAGGCTCCATTGCGACAAGAGTCAAAAGTTGAAGCATATGATTTTGAAACATATCTCTTAAAAGACCTGCATTTTCAAAGTATCCAGCTCTATGACCAATACCAAGGGATTCTGATACTGTTATTTGAATATTATCTATATATTTATAATTCCATATAGGTTCAAATATTATATTTGCAAATCTTAACATCATAATGTTTTGAACTGTTTCTTTTCCAAGATAATGGTCGATTCTATATATTTGCTGTTCTTCTAAATACTTATGAAGTTCATCATCTAAAGAGTTAGAAGAATTTAAATCACTACCAAAAGGTTTTTCAATTATAACTCTTTTGAAATTATTTTTTTGATCATTTAAACCAACTTCACCTAATTTTTTTATTATTATTGAGTGTATATCTGGTGGAGTTGCAAAATAAAATAAATTATTTCCATTTGTTTTGTATTTATCATCCAAATATTTAATCTTATCATTTAGTATTTTATAAAGATTAATATCATTATATTGTCCATTTTGATAATATATTATTTTTAAAAATCTATTTATTATTTTTTCATCTTTGCAAAGATTTGAAATAATATTTTTTGTTTTATCTCTAAAATTTTGATCATTCATTTGAGTTCTTGCAACACCTAAAACATAAAAATTTTCTGATAAAAGATTTCTTTTAAAAAGTTTAAATATTGCCGGAATTAACTTTCTTGAAGTTAAATCACCTGAAGCACCAAATATTATTATTGATGATTTATCAGCTTTTATTTCTTCACAACTATTACTTTGGCTTATTATTTTTTTATTTATTTTTTCCATAGAAATCCCTCTTATCTGGATTAGCTGATTCAACTTTACCGGCACCGGTAGAAGTTTTTTTGATATTCCTATCTTTTTTATAAAGTGCATGACCACCAAATTGATTTCTCAAAGCAGCTACTACTTTATCAGAAAAAACATCTTTTTGTCTTGATTGAAAACGTTTAAATAAAGAAGCTGATATTATTGGAACAGAAACACCATTATCTATTGCTTCATTTACAGTCCAACGAGCTTCTCCAGAATCTTCAACATAACCTTGAATATCTTTGAGAGAAGAATCATCTTTAAAAGCTATTTCAAGCAATTCTAATAACCAAGATCTTATAACACTTCCATTATTCCACATTTTTGATATATCTGAAAGATTTAAATTTTCACCATATTTTGAAGCTTTTAAAAGTTCAAAACCTTCTGCATAAGCTTCCATCAATCCATATTCTATACCATTGTGTATCATTTTGACATAATGACCCGCTCCTGTAGAACCACAATACATATACCCATTATTTGGAGCTAAAGACTTTATTATAGGTTCTATATATTCAAATATTTTTTCATCTCCCCCAACCATTGTACAGTAGCCTTCTTTCAATCCCCATACTCCTCCAGAAACACCTGCATCTATATAATTAATACCTTTATTTTTTAAAGTGTTAAATCTTTTAATATCATCTTTATAATTAGTATTAGCTCCATCTATTATTATGTCTTCTTCATCCAATATTTCTGAAAGTATTTCAATGTTTTTTTCAGTTATATCTCCAGCTGGAAGCATTGACCAAACTACTCTTGGTGTAGATAAAACATTTTTAATTGTTTTTAAATCATAAATAACTTTTGCTCCGTATTCCTTTAGAGTTTCAGATTTTTCTGAAGTTCTATTGTATACAAAAACTTCATGGCCGTCTTCTAGTAATCTAATTGCCATATTATATCCCATTCTACCAAGTCCTATTATAGATAATTTCAAATTTATCTCCTCCATTTAATTAATTTTTTAATAATAAATACATTTAAATTTTAACATATTATTTTGTATTTTCAGATAATAAAAAATAAAAATACTATTACGGGGTATTATAAATATTTGTTGTATGTTTATTGACAAAAAAATGTATTATGGTACAATATATTGAGAAAATACTTAGGAGTGATTCTTATGAATAAAATAAGAATAAATATAGAAGGAAATATAGGTAGTGGAAAAACAACATTAGCAAATGCTCTATTTAAAAAATTTAAAGCAGATGAATTGATATTAGAAGAGTTTGAAAATAATCCTTATTTACCTTTATTATATAGAAATGAAGATGTTGGATTTCAAACTGAAATGTTTTTTCTTGTATCCAGATATAAACAATATAATTCCATGTCAGAAAGTTCTTTAATTATAAGTGATTATGATATGATTAAAAATAAAATTTTTTCAAATATCACTATAAAAAATGAAATAGAAAAATTAAAATTTTATAAAATATATGATATTCTCACAGAAAATCTTGAAAAATCAGATTTAATAATATATATAGACACTTCTGTTGAAACAGTTGTTAAAAGAATAAAAAGCAGAAAAAGAGAGTTTGAAAATAAAATAGATATTGAATATTTAAAAAAAGTCGATGAAGCTTATAAAAAAACTTTTAAAAAAATTAAAAACTGTATAATTTTGGATGGAGATAAATTTGATGTTTTTAATAATGAAGATTTTGAAAGACTTATAAAAATAATAGAGGTGAAAATAGATGAAAAAAAATAAAATGATCGTCTTTGCTGGAAATGTAGGTGCAGGAAAATCTACATTTACAAATATAATTTCCAATAAAATAGAATTTAAACCATATTATGAATCTGTTGTGGATAATCCATTTCTTGAAGATTTTTATTATAATCAAAAAAGATGGTCATATCATTTACAAACATATTTTTTATTTCATAGATTTAAAAGTATAAAAGATATAATAGATAAAGAAGTTAATGCTGTACTCGATAGATCTATTTATGAAGACTCTGAAATATTTGCAAAAAATCTCTATATGAACAATAAAATGAGTAAACCCGAATATGATTCATATAAGCAAATATTTGATACTATGTTGCAATATTTAAAGAAACCAGATCTACTAATTTACATAAAAACAGATGTAAAAACAATTTTAAAACGTATAAATAAACGTGGTAGACAAATGGAGATTCAGACACCAATTGAATATTGGGAACAATTAAATGATTTATATAATAATTGGATAAATGATTATGATCAATCACCTATTTATATAGTTGATGGAAATGAATTTGATATAATTGAAAAACCTAAACTTGTTAATGATATTGTTGAAAATATAAAAACATTAATTTAAGTTTTGAATTTATTTAATTAAAAGGGAACAATTTTTATGGTATAATTAAATACGACTCAAACAATCGACTAAAGGGGGTATTATTTGTGAATGGATTCATAAATATAACTGAAGATATTTTTTATGTTGGTGTTAATGATAGAGAAACGGCTATATTTGAAAATTTATGGCCTTTGGATAAAGGAGTTTCATATAATTCTTATATTATAAGAGACAAAAAAAATGTTTTAGTGGATACTGTAAAAATAAACAAATTCAGTGTTTTCATTGAAAAAATTAGAAATCTTTTAAATGGTGAAGATATAGATTATCTTGTAATAAATCATATGGAACCAGATCATTCAGGATCTATACAGGAAATACTTGAAGAATTTCCTAATATGAAAATAATTGGAAATAAAAAAACATTTGAATTTTTGAATGATTTATATGGTATACAAAAGAATTTATATGAAGTAAAAGATGGAGATGAAATAGATCTCGGAGAACATAAATTAAAATTTTATATGACACCAATGGTTCACTGGCCAGAAACTATGATGACATATGAAACAAAGAGTAAGATTTTGTTCACAGGAGATGCTTTTGGAGGATTTGGAAGTCTTGATGGTGGAATATTTGATGATGAGGTTAATTTGGATTTTTTTGAAGATGAAATAAGAAGATACTATTCAAATATAGTTGGTAAATATTCTCCTATGGTGCAAAGAGCTTTAAAAAAGTTGTCAGATGTCGATATAAAAATAATAGCGGCAACACATGGGCCAGTTTGGAGAAAACATCCTGAAAGAATAATAGAAAAATATGATAGATGGAGTAAATATGAATCAGAAGAAGGCGTTGTTATAATATATGGTTCCATGTATGGTAATACTGAAAAAATGGCAGATCATTTGGCAAGAAAAATAGCTGAACAAGGTATAAAAAATATAAAAGTAATAAATGCTTCTAAAACTCATCTTTCACATATTATAAATGAAATATGGAGATTTAAAGGTGTAATGCTTGGAAGTTGTACTTATAATACAGGATTATTTCCACCAATGGAAGAGATAGTACAATGGATATCTCATACAGGTTTAAAAAATCGTGTATTAGGAATATTTGGAACATATGGTTGGAGTGGAGGTGGAGTTTCCACTATAGAAAAATATGCTGAAAACTTTAAATGGCCTATAGTAAATGAATCTGTGGAAGCTAAATTATCTGCGAAGGAAGATGATTTAAAGAAACTCGATGAACTCGCCAAAGCTATGGCAGATGCTGTAAAAAATAATTAAAAGGGGTTAATTAACCCCTTTTTTTATTGATATATATCGGCATTTAATATAGGTATCAAAGAACTTATTATTGCAGGTATGTATATTTTAGTCCTTGTTAAAATCCCCTTTGAAAAAAATTCAATAGCACCACCCTTTTGTTTTATATTTTCAATTTTTGAAATTTCTTCCATTATATCTCCAAGTTCAGCACCTTTTTTTATGTCTTTCATTATAAAAGTTGGAAGTTGATATATTGGGGATATTCCTATTCCTTCTTTTCCAAATTTATTTATTGTATGAACTACGGTGAATAAAAAAGGTTTATTGAACATTATTTTTATTCCAGCTTCTATACCAATGAAAAAGTCACCATCTAAAAAATTTTGTTTTAGTTGTGAAGCTCTATTATAAGCCCCTTTAAAGGTTTCTTCTTCTAAAGGTTGGGCTGAAACTTTAGAATCTATATCATAACTTTTCAGTTCAAAGTCTTCAAAATACTCTTTAAAAGCTAAGTTACAAGCATTTATTTTAACTGGGTTTTTTGAACCTACCAATATTATCATATTGAATTCTCCTTATTTTATATTTATAATCAAAAGAAATATTATTTCAGTTAAACATATATTAGCTCCTATTACATCACCATTTATACCATTGATTTTTTTATTCGATATAATATTTAATAAAAAAGAACTTATTATAGAAGATATGATACCGATTAAAAAGATTTTCAAAGAGATAAAGGCTGTTATTGAAACTATTAAGAATGAAGGAATTAAATATAATTTTTTGAATGGAAAATACATTTTTCCAAGTCCTTCATCAAATGCTGGTTTTGAGATAGATAACAAAACTGGTACAGAAAATCTTGAAAAAATTGGCATCATATACCAAAAGTCTTTATTTTGAAATATTAAAAAAATATATAATATTATATAAAAAATCCCATATAATAAAGAAAAAGCTCCAATCCTTGAATCTTTAAGTATTTTTCGTCTTTCTTCAATATCTCTTATTTGAGCGCCAAATCCATCGAATAAATCTAAAATACCATCAAAATGAAAGTATTGAAAAAGATAGAAATATAAAATCATATTCAATATAAAGGTTATATTTATATTGAATATATTGATGAAAATCATTTGAAATAACCACAAAACAAAACTTGCAAATATTCCTACCAATGGAAAATAAATTACAGACCTTTTAATATTTACATTTTTTACAGTTGGGACCGGAATTCTACTAATAGTACCAAAAGCTACAAATATATCATTTAGCATTTTTTAATACCTCTACTACTTGTAATGTCTCTTCAAGTTTAAATAATTCTACACATACAGGAGTATCTTTAAAATATTTTTTATAAGTTTTTATAAAGCTTTTATACTGTTCTTTCGTTGGTAAAGAATGATCTTTGCCATTTTGAATGCCATGAAAATGTATTTCTCTTATTTTACTTTTAACACGACTTATAAAATATTCAGGATTCTCTCCGAGTAGAGTTAAATGTCCCCAGTCCATTGTTATAGAAGGATTATATTCTTTTATTTTATTATAATATTCGAAGAACTTTCCATCTTCTAAATTTTCAACACATAATCTTTTTTTAAAAATATCCTGACAATATCTGAAGGTATCTTTAAATTCATCTATTTCTCCAAATGGATGCATTGTTAGTCTATAAACATTAAAATCTTTAAAATAAGAACAAACATTTCTAATGCTTTTCATATTATCTGTTGGGAGATGAATGCTGAGTTTTATGTCAGAGTTAAAAAGTTCTTCGGATTCTTTTTTTATTATAGATTGAATATGTTCATCCCATGAATATATTAATAATTCTACAAAATCTACTTCATCTTTTAATATTTTTAAATTTTCAAGATATGTTCCAGGTATTTGCCATGAAGTTGTTCCTACTATCATTTTATTTTCACCTCTATTCCTGAAACCATTAAAAATACATTATCACATAATTTTGCAAATTTTTTATTTACAGTGCCCAATATTCTTACATATCTTCTTGCTAAGGTATTTTCAGGGATTATTCCCCAACCTACTTCATTTGTAACAAAAATAGTTTTAGGTATATCATTCTTTTTAAGAAAATCTATAAATTTATCTACTTTTTCAAAGATTATATAATCATCATCTTTTTCATGTTTTAAAAGTAAATTAGATGTCCACATTGTAATACAATCCATTAAAATAACATTGGGATTATAAGTTAAAGCCTTTTTAAAAGCATCAATAGGATTAAAGGGTTCTTCTACTGTAAAGAAATTTTCTCCTCTTTCTTTTATATGATTATCTACTTTTATTCTCATCTCCTCATCAAATATTTGAGCAGTAGCTATATAAACTCTGTTTGGTTTTTCTTTTTCGGCAAGAATTTGGGCATAAGTTGATTTACCACATGCCTGTCCTCCAGTTATCAATGTATACATTTTTTAATCCTCCCTATTTCGAATAAAGGTATATCATTTCTTTTTATTTCTTTTTTAGAAGTAAAAATTCCGCAGGTTGCTGGGCCTGCAGATTTTTTTATATTGATATTTTTATTTTCTATTATATCATCGAATAAAATATATTTTAATTCATTTTCTTTTGATAAAATTTCGAGTTCCTTATATATGCCACCCGAACCACAGGGAAGAAAATCTCCTATTGGATTTTCTTTAATTATTTGAGCTATTATTTTAGGATTTAAAATATTATTTTGATTTTTGATAACTTCTTCACCTACATATGGAATACCTATCAAATATATATGATCATTTTCTTTTGAATTTCTCCATATAATATTTTCTGTATATCCAAAAACAGCCATACCATAAGCAGTCATTGAAGTTTTAAAGTTTTCTTCTGTACTTCCATTAATAGGAATGTCTAATTCTAACTTTGAAAGACCTTTTTTAATACCTTTTAATACATTCATTCCTGTTGGATTCCATTCATTACTAACCATAGAAAGCACTGTTAATGGTTTTACATTTAAACTATATAATTCATTTAAACAAACATTTAAAGTGAACATAGCCGAATCTACAACATTAAAAGATAATTCATCATTTTTTTTTTCACCAATTGAACCAAGAGTATCTAAAGCTATAACCTGATAAATATCTTTAAATTTATAAATAGTAGTATCTCTATAAGTATTTATTATTTTTATGTATATCGCCTCCTAATTTTCTGTTATCATTTTGATTCCTTTAGAAGTTAAAAATTTTTCTATTAGACCTAAAATCTGATCTATAATTACTGCAAGCAAAGAAACAGGTAAAGCACCAGCTAATATCATTGTATAATCAAAAGCACTTAAACCTATGAAAATTAATTCTCCAAGTCCTCCAGCTCCAACTGCTGAAGCTACTGTTGTTGTTGCAATATTTATCACAGCTGAATTTCTAAGACCAGAAAATATTGATGAAATTGACATTGGTATTTCTATTCTAAAAAGTATATGAAAGTTTGTCATACCCATCCCTTTAGCAGCTTCGATCAATTTTTTATCAACACTTAATAATCCAGAAGCAGTATTGAATATAATAGGTACTAAACTATATAGAAATAAAGCAAAGATTGCGGGAGTTGCTCCAATACCTAAAAATATGAAAACAAGAGCTATTACAGCTATTGATGGTATTGCTTGTGTTGTACTCATTATGTTTATAATTAATTCACCAGTTTTTTTTCTTTTTGGTCTGCTTACAAAAACACCTATCAATATACCAATTATAACAGCTAATAACCATGAAATAATAAAAATATAAAGATGTTCATAAGTTTTTAAAAATAAATAATCTAAGTTTTCATTGTAAAATTCAAAAATATTCATTTATTCACCTCTGAAAGAGAAAAATGTTTAAAAATACTTTCAAATTCAAGTAAACCAATTATTTCATTTTTATTATTTATAACAGGAATTTTAGATACTCCAGCTTTTAACATTATATTCAAAGAATCAAAAAGGCTAAAATCACTTTTTACATTTAATTTTTTTATCTTTTCAATATTAAACTTATCTTTATTCATTAAATCAAGATATCCAGAAAATTTATTATTTTCATCATTAAAAATAATAAATTTTAAATTGTTATTTTTTATCATATTAAAGACTTGATCTTCATAATTATTTATATTGAGAACTGTATAGTTTTGACTCAAAGATTCTGAAACTTTTATAAATTCAAGAGCTTTAAATTCACTATCTTCTCCCAATAAATTCCTTACAAAAGAGTTTTTTGGTCTTTTTATGATATTGATTGTATTATCATATTGTTCTATTTTTCCTTTATTCAAAATAGCTATTTTATCTCCAAGTTTAATAGCCTCTCTTATATCATGAGTTACGAATATTATAGTCTTTTTTATTTTATTTTGAATTTCTAAAAATGCATTTTGAAGTGTCTCCCTATTTATGGGATCTATAGCACCAAATGGTTCATCCATTAATAAAATTTCTGGATCTGCAGCCAAACCTCTTGCAACACCTACACGTTGCCTTTGACCACCAGAAAGTTGAGCTGGATATTTATTAATATTTATTTCATAATCAAGATTAACAAGTTCCATCAAATATTTGATCCTATCCTCTATCTTTTTTTTTGGCCATTTTAAAAGTTTAGGTACAATAGAAATATTTTCTTTTACTGTCATGTGTGGAAAAAGTCCTATTTCTTGAATTACATAACCAATACTCCTTCTAAGAGATATAGTATCTATATCATCTATTGAATTATTATTTATATAAATTTCGCCTGAACTTCTTTCAATTAATTTATTTATAATTTTTAAAAGAGTTGTTTTACCACAACCGGAAGGTCCTATTAAAACAGTTATTTTATGATCTTCAAACTCTATATTAATATTTTCTATTGCTGTAAAATCATCATATTTTTTATATATGTTTTTTAGTTTTATAGACAAATAAATCACCTCTTATTTAATTTTTAACCCCTTTGAAGTTATTAAATTTTCTAATTTTATGAGTAAATAATTTGTCATAATTCCAAGAAAAGAAATAAGTATAACTCCTGTTATTACCATTTCATATCTTGATCTACTCAACCCTGCAAATATAAAATAACCAAGTCCTCCAGAAGATACGAAATATCCCAATGTTGCTATTCCAACTCCCATCACTACTGCATTTCTTATTCCAGACATTATTATCGGTATAGATAAAGGTAACTTTATTTTTAACAAAATTTGAGAAGAAGTCATACCCATTCCTTTAGCAGACTCTATTATTTTAATGTTTATTGATTTAATACCTATCAATGTATTTCTTATTATTGGCATCAAAGAGTATATTATTAAAGCAATTACAGCTGGAGTTGTCCCTATTCCAGCTTTTATAGGTGCAAGAATTACAACCATTATACCAAATAAAGCCAATGAAGGAATTGTCATCAATATTCCAGCAATTTGAAGAGTAATATTGGCTATTTTTGAATTTTTAGATATAAAAATGCCTATAGATACTCCTATTAATATCGAAAAAGGTAAAGATAAAGCTATAAGTTTAATATGCTGCAATGTTTCAAATAAAATTTTATTATAATTTATTAATATATAATTTATAAGGTTCAAATAAAAACACCTCCTTTAATTATTTTGTTAAAAAACATTTCTCTTGTTAACATTATTATATCATGATAATTTTATGCAATTTATATATTTAAAAGTCTAAAAGAGAAAATTTGTGAAAAAAAGAATTAATTGAATATAATGTTATTTTTTTGATTCAGAAAATAATTAATCGTATTTTTTATAATGAATCAATTGTTATAAAATTATAATGGGGGAATTTTTAAATAAATTTTTAATCGGAGGTGTGACTATGCAATTTTTGTGGTTCTTGTTAATAGTACCATTATTAGCTTTGTTGTTCGCCAGGATTAATTATAAAGGTATTCTAAAGCTTGATGAAGGAACTTCAGAAATGAAAGAAGTTTCTAAAGCTATTAGAATAGGGGCAAACGCGTTTTTAAAACATGAGATGACTACGATATTATTTTATGTAATAATAATAGGTATCGTATTATCAGTGATAATAGAATGGTATGTCGGTGTTGCTTTTGCCATCGGTGCTTTTATGAGTGCCATGGCAGGTGTTGTTGGAATGAAGAGCGCAACACAAACCAATGTGAGAGTTGCTAATACTGCAAGAAACACAGAAGATATAAGTTCCACTTTAAAAGTGGCTTTTAAAGGTGGTAGTGTTATGGGTCTTGCGGTAGCTGGGTTTGCACTCAGTGGTATGATATTGATTTATTTGATATTTGGACATTATCTTGGACAATTAGATCCAGAAAATATGATAATAAAAGTTAATTGGTTAAAAATAAATTATATACCTTTTACTATGACTGTTTCTGGATATGCTTTAGGTTGTTCTTTAATAGCCATGTTTGATAGAGTTGGAGGAGGTATATATACTAAAGCAGCTGATATGGGAGCAGATTTAGTTGGAAAAACAGAACTTGAACTTGATGAAGATGATCCAAGAAATCCAGCGGCAATAGCAGATAATGTTGGAGATAATGTTGGAGATGTAGCTGGTTTGGGAGCTGATTTGCTTGAAAGTTATATAGGGGCTATAATTTCTTCAGTAGTACTTGTATTATATACTCAATTTTTGTTGGGAGATTCAAATTTAACACATAATTCAGCTATAAATCTGACATTATATCCTTTAATTTTTATGAGCATAGGCCTTGTAAGTGCTATGATAGGAATATTTTATATATTGAAATCTAAAGGTAGTAGTAATCCTCATAAAGATTTAAATAGATCTTTGACCATATCTGCCGGTTTAACAATATTATTTTCATTCATAATGACCTTTTTTTATCTCGATTCCATGACGGCAGAAGAATTGAAAAATATAGGTTTTGTTTTTGGTAAAATATCTCCATGGGTTGCATCTATAGCGGGTATATTTTCTGGGATATTCATAGGCCTTCTTGCAGAATATTATACGAGTGATGATTATAAACCCACTCAAACATTATCTAAATTTGCAAAAGGTGGACCTGCAATAGTTATTTCAAAAGGATTGGCACTTGGAATGAAAAGTGTTTTTTTACCAGTTGGAGTATTAATGATATCTATATTATTTTCATATGAAATATCTGGACTTTATGGTGTTGCCATGGCTGCAGCTGGTATGTTGTCTTTTGTAGCAGCAACTGTAACTGTAGATTCTTATGGACCTATTGCTGACAATGCTGGTGGAATTGCAGAAATGGCTCATTTACCTAAAAAAGTTAGAGATATAACTGATAAATTAGACTCTGTTGGTAATACAACAGCAGCTGTTGGTAAAGGTTTTGCAATAGGCTCTGCTGGATTGGCTGCATTATCACTATTTGCATCATATATATATTCTGGAGCTGGACCTCAAGATGCAGGTATAGGAGATTTAACTCATATATTGAATTTAAATATAGTCAATTCAAGAACTATTGGAGGAGCTCTTTTTGGTGCAGCATTACCTTATTTTTTCAGTGCTTTTTTAATAGATGCTGTTGTAAAAGCTGCAAATAAGATGGTAGATGAAGTTAGAAGACAATTTAAAGAGATTCCAGGACTTATGGAAGGAACTGCTAAACCTGATTATGAAAGATGTATAAAAATAAGTTCAGAGGGCTCTTTAAAAGAAATAAAAATACCTGCCATGATTTCTGTATTCACTCCAATAGTTACTGGATTTATATTTGGAGTAGATTTTGTTGGTGGATTATTAGTTGGTACAACTTTAAGTGGTATAATGCTTGCAATATTTTCAGCTAATTCTGGTGGTGCTTGGGATAATGCCAAAAAATATATTGAAAAAGGAAATATACAAGATGAAAAGAAAGGTGGAGAAGCTCATAAAGCTTCTGTTGTCGGAGATACAGTTGGAGACCCATTAAAAGATACAGTTGGTCCATCTTTAGATATATTAATAAAAATAATGTCTGTTTCATCTTTGATAACAGTATCTATATTCAAAGTATATCATTTATTTTAAAACTCTAATGATTAATGAAAATGGTGAATTTAATATTCACCATTTTTTATTTTTATTGATTTTTCTTAAATGTATTTTATTTTTAATATAAATAATAAAAAATACTTTATAATATTAAAGAAAGTAAATTTTATTGGAGGTTAAAAATGTTTGAAAATATAATAAATAAAATAGCGAAAAAAATAGAAATTGCAAATAATCATATAAATAAAGATGTATTAAAAAGTTTAATAGAATATGATGGCCCATTTTCTAAAGAAATAAATGAAAATTATAAAATATCTGAAAAGCTTAATATACCTTTATGTCAAGATACAGGTATGGTTGAATTTTTTGTTTTTTTACCAAAAAAAAGTATAGATTTAGATATTGAATATATAATAAATCAGTCTGTTATAAAAGCATATACTTCTAATAATTTTAGGTATTCTACAGTTAAAGAACCTCTATTTAAAAGGGAAAATATGAAAAATAATTCTCCAGCTATAATACATTATTTTTTTCATGAAAATAAAAATATAAAAATAAAATTTTTAATAAAAGGTGGTGGAAGTGAAAATCTTTCTGCACTTTATATGTTAAAACCTTCTGCCGATAAAGAAGAAATAAAAAAGATTATAAAAGAGCATATAAAAGAAAATGGAGCAAGAGGGTGTCCACCTATGAATATAGGAATAGGAATAGGTGGAACATCAGATAAAGCTATGATATTATCTAAATTAGCTTTAACAGAAGATTTTAATGAAAGAAATCCAATTACAGAATATTCTGATTTTGAAAAAGAATTAATAAACGATTTAAATGATCTAAGAATAGGATTTCAGGGACTTGGATATGGAAAAACAGTTCATTCTGTACATATAAAATCATTTCCAACTCATATAGCAACACTTCCACTCGCAATAAGTATAGATTGTTATCTAGTTAGAAAAGGAGAGGTTGAAATTGAACTTTGAAAATCTAAGAGTTGGAGATCAAATTGAATATACGGGGGAACTTATAGTTATGAGAGATGCAGCTCACAAAAGATTGAAAGAAATATATATTTCTGGTAAAGAACTTCCAATAAAGTTAGATAATAAAATAATTTTTTATGCTGGCCCTGCAAAGAAACCAGATTTTCAAGTTATTGGAGCAATAGGACCAACAACAAGCAATAGGATGGATAAATATTTAGAATTTGTTTATAAACTTGGTGTTATTGCTACAATTGGTAAAGGGAAAAGAAGTTTAGAAGCATGCAAAGTGAATAAAAAATATAAAAAACATTATTTTATAACTCCCAGTGGAATGGCTGCTTTATTATCTCAAAAAGTAAAAAAATATGAAATTTTAGCTTTTGAAGATTTGGGAACAGAAGCTATTCAAAGACTTTTTGTTGAGAAATTTCCATTGATGGTTGGGATAGATAAATATGGAAAAAGCTTATGGTAAAATGAAATCTAAGGAGTGAGTTTATGGATAATAAAGAAAAAGCACTTAAAATGCATGAAAAATGGAATGGTAAACTTGAAATATTATCAAAAGCAAAAGTTAATAATGCAGAAGATCTTGCAATTGCTTATACTCCAGGAGTTGCAGAACCTTGTAAAGAAATAAATAAAAATATTGAAAATGTGTATAAGTATACTATGAAATCCAATACTGTTGCTGTAATAACTGATGGGACAGCAGTTTTAGGTCTTGGAGATATAGGCCCAGAAGCGGCATTACCTGTTATGGAAGGAAAATGTGTTTTATTTAAAGAATTTGCGGGAATAAATGCAATACCAATATGTTTAAATACTAAAGATACAGAAGAAATAATAAACACAATAAAAATAATATCCCCTGCTTTCGGGGGAATAAATCTTGAAGATATTTCGGCACCAAGATGTTTCGAAATTGAAAATAGATTAAAAGAAGAACTGAATATTCCAGTATTTCATGATGATCAACATGGAACTGCAATAATAGTATTAGCAGCTATAATAAATTCTTTAAAAATAGTAAAGAAAGAAAAAAAAGATTTAAAAGTTGTTATAAATGGTGCTGGTTCAGCTGGTATAGCCATTACAAAACTATTAAAAGATTTTAAAATAGAAAATATTATTTTATGTGATAGGGATGGTATATTAAAGAAAGAAGAAAAAAATTCAAATTGGGCGCATGATGAAATCGCAAAATCTATAAATCCTGAAAACATAAAAGGTGGATTAAAAGAAGCTTTGATGGGAGCAGATATATTTATAGGGGTCTCTGCACCAAATATTCTTAAAGAAGAGATGATAAAAAGCATGAATAAAAATCCTATAATATTTGCTTTAGCAAATCCAATTCCTGAAATAATGCCAGATATTGCAAAAAAATCAGGTGCAAGAATAGTTGGTACTGGTAGATCTGATTTTCCAAATCAAATAAATAATGTTCTTGCATTTCCCGGAATATTTAAAGGTGCTCTCATTTCAAGGAAACAAATAACTCAAGAAATGAAAATAAAAGCAGCTTTTGCGATTGCTTCTATGATAAAAGAAGAAGATTTAAATGAAGATAATATACTTCCAAAGGCTTTTGATGAAGGAATATCAGAAAAAGTTGCAAAATCTATAATATAATAAAAAAAAGGTTTAGATTTTATCATCTAAGCCTTTTTTTATTGATAATAGAAGAAAAAGAAAAAGTTTTTTTCCATCATATTATTTACTCTATCAACCTTTTTATCAATATTTTCTTTTTTCTTTTTAAAATACATAATATCACCTCTCCTAATTCGGATATTTTTTATCTCAATTAAATTATATCATTATTATATTAATTAATTATTTAATATAATAATTTTTTGTAACATAAATCTTTCTTTTTTTGAAAAATAAAGATTTACTCTCTTAATCCAATTTAATTATACATAATGTATGTTAATTGGAGATATACCGTATATTTATATATCGATAAAAAAATCTTTTTTGATATAATATTATTAGAAAACGTTTTCAAAAAAGGGGGATTTAAATGAATTATAAGGTTAATTGGTTTAATAAAATAAGTAATAAAATAGCAATTATAATGCTTTTAATAGCTGTTATACCAACTTTATTTATAGTTTTTTATATGAAAACAAATGTTGATAAAGAAAGTATAAAAGTACAAAATAATTTAAATGAGAAAATTTCTATACTTGAAGAAAATTATGAAAAAGAATTTGAAAGTTATAACGAAAACGTTATCAAAAATATAAATGATTATAATTTATACATAGTTGAAGAAATAAAAAATATTGAAAAAGATATAAATGATAAATTTTCAAATTCTTATCAAGAATCTTTTGATTCAAAATTGAAAACATTAACAAATGTTTTTGTTAATTTTATAAGAAATGAAAAATCTGATATAGAAAAGATAGGAAGGTTAATAACTGAAAATCGAGATTTAAGAGAAATTACAGCAAATAAAAAAATAACTTTAATGCAAAGGTACAATCTTTTAGAACCATTTGCAATGCATCTTTATATGACTGGAATGCAACTTTGGGTTGTGAATCCAGAGAAAACAAACAAAGATAATATAGTACAAGTAAAAAATGATATTATCAATAAAAAATCAGAATATTTTAAGGATAGTAATAATATAATAAAATCTCAAGATATGTCAAAATATCTTGAAGAATATTTTAAAGATTTTTTGAATTCGACAAATAAACATCCAAAAATAGTTACATTATCTATAGATAATTTACCATATTATATGGGAATATTTCCTATAACTGGTATAGACAAAGTTGATACTATAAATGGATTTTTAATCATATTTGATGAATTTAATTATCAAAAACTTATTGATATTTCTTTGATACTTGATTCATATATAACAGTTTATTCAAAAGATAAAAGTCCACTATATTCAAATTTACCATTAGATAGTCTAAAAATAGATGATAAAAAAATTATTGAAGAATATTCAACAGATAAAATAATAGGTAAAAATTTGAGAAGTCATTATAAAAAAATAGATGATTTTGATGGCATATATATACAAGTATCTGATGTGTTTAAAGATGCAAAAGCTGATATAGAAATACCTTTAAAAACTGATTTCAAAGTGGATTTTTATGTTCCTGAAAAACAAAAATTTAATTTTAATATAGATCTTGATAAAATAATCCAAAATATATTCATAATATTATTTTTTATAATAGTGATTATTTTTTTAATATCTTATTATATAAGTAAAAAAATAGGAAAAAATGTAAACAATATAAATGATGAATTAAGGAATATTTCAGATGGAAATTTAAATTATTTTAATAAAACTATTAAGAAAAATGATGGTGAATTTTTCTTAATGAAAAATAATTTAGAAAATACAAAAAAATCTTTAAAAGATATTATAAATAGTATAAAAGAAAATACTCAAAACCTTTTACATGTTTCAAAGAATATAAACAATGATTCTAATGATTTAGAATTTTTTCAAGAAAATATTAAAGATATTATAAATAAAACAAAGAATTTAGATAACAAAATAGAAAATATTTTAAATAATGCATTGATTCAAATGCAAGAACTCTTAAAAAATTCATTTGAATTAAAAAATAATTCTGATAAACTTTCTAATATAAACAAAGAAGTTAAGAATTTTTCTGAAATAGGTTTAGAACAAGTAAAAACTATAAACGTCAATAATGAAGATATTGAGAATTTTATGAGTAAAACTTTTATAGATCTTGAAAAATTTAAAAAAGAATTTGAAAATATAAATTCATATATAGAAAATATAATGAATATATCTGAACAAACAAATTTACTTGCATTAAATGCATCTATAGAAGCTGCTCGGGCAGGTGAATCAGGAAAAGGATTTTCTGTTGTTGCAGAAGAAATAAGAAAATTATCAGAGAAAACTCAAAGTACAGCAACAAATATAAATGAAAATGTTTTAAATCTTTCTGAAAGATTTAAAGAGCTTATAAAGGGGTTAAATTCATCTAAAAATGGTGTAGACAATTTAAAATCATCTGTTAAAAATCTTAATTTAGGATTCAATGATTTAAATAATTCAACGAAAGAATCTATAGAATATTCTAAAAACCTTAAAAGCTCTATAGATATTCAATTATTAAATGTAGAAAATTTTAAAGAAAGTATTACAAATATAAAAGACAATATAAATATTTCAAAAGATGAATTAGATAATTTATTAAACACATTGGAAAAGAATTTAGAAATTTTTGAAAGATTAAACAATGATTCTCAAAGTATAGATAGAATTTCTTCTTTGCTCGAAGATAAATGTAAAAAATTTAATATTTGAAATTTAAAAATAAAAAACAGGATTATTTTTATATAATTCTGTTTTTTTTTATTCTTTTTTTAGATTATTTTTTTTAAAAAAAATAATAATAAATTAAGTAACTTAAAGGTTACTTTTAATTATTTTTGATTTAAACTAAATAATGTAGTATAACAATAAAAATGTAGATAAAACTACAAATTTTTTTTGGGGGTGTTTGTCATAAAAAAAACATTTTTATTTTTAATGATTTTATCAATATCGATTTTATCTTTTTCACATTCTCCACTTCTTTTGATAGAAGATAATGGCGATGGAACAATATATGTTGAAGCAGGATTTTCAGATGGAAGTGGTGCTAAAGGTCTTGAAATTAGACTTGAAGATGAATCGGGTAATATTTTATACAAAGGTGTATTGGATGATTTTAATTCTATAGAATCTATACCTATACCAGAAGTTGAAAAATATTTTGTTATATTTGATGCAGGTCCTGGTCATATTGTTACTAAAGATGGCATAGTCAATTCAAATAAATCAGAAGAAGTTTCTTTTGAAGAAGAAAAACAAGTAGAGACTAAAATAGAAGAACCTGTTCAAAAAGAAAATAATTCTCAAAACAATCAAAATGTAGGACAATATATGCCAGTAAACAGCTCTATGATCTATCCACAGATGAATTATAATTCATCTGATGATGGTATAGAAAGAACGCTTATTACTACAAATATATTATTGACTTTTATAGCGGTATGTCTTTTAATAATTGCTTTTACATCTATATTAAATTTAACTTCAAAAAATAAAAAATAAATTTAAGGGGGTAATTATATGAAAAAAAGCATTTTGGTAATTTTTAGTATTCTTATGTTAATAACTGCCTTTTCACATTTTCAACTAGTTTATACAGAAAAGGATTTTATTGGTGAAGGAGATTCAAGTAATTTAGATATTCAATTAATATTTACACATCCAGGTGGAGGAACACATGATGTTATTTCAGATCCTTTATCTATGAATATGGGAAAACCTAAAAAATTTGGTGTATGGAATAAAGGTGAATATACCGATTTAACAGATTCATTAAAAGCATATACTTTTTCACATGGAAAAAGAAATGCAGATGCCTATAAACTAAATTATAGACTTAGAGGTATGGGAGATTTTGTTTTTGTTATAGAGCCAGAACCATATTGGGAAGCTTCAGAAGAAATTTATATAACTCAATATACAAAAGCTATAGTTAATAAAGCGGGATTACCTTCAGATTGGGATGCAGAACTTGGCTTACCAGCAGAAATAGTTCCTTTAACTTGGCCAACAAATATATATGCGGGTAGTACTTTTAGAGGAGTTGTAATGAAAGATGGAAAACCAGAACCTAATGTTGAAATAGAAATTGAATATTTAAATGCAAAAGCTTTTAAAAATGCTTTCAATGAAAAAGAAATAAATTTTGATGGAGGAGAAGCTCCAGCAATGTTAATAAAAACGGATAGCAATGGACAATTTTCTTTTACTTTTCCTTGGTCAGGAGTGTGGGGATTTGCAGCACTTATGGAGGGGGAACAGTATAAAGGCCAAGATCAAGAACTTGGCGCATGTTTTATGTTAAGAGTACATGACTTACCCTAATTTTAATTAGTCCTGCTTTTTAAAGCAGGACGCCTTTTAATATAATGGAGGGATTTTATATGGTAAGTTTAAGTTTAGATAAATTAAAACAAGGTAAAAAATCAATGATTATTTCTATGGATTTAAATGAAGATATATTGAAAAGACTTAATGATATGGGCCTTAACATAGGGGCAAATATAGAAGTCCTTGTAAAAGGCAGTAAGAATTCTCCATATCTTATAGGAGTAGATTCATTTAGAGTTGCTTTAGAACCGGATCTTGCACAATCTGTATATGTTATATCTGAAATGTGAGGTGTTTTATATATGAAAGAAATTTATTTGCATTCTTTAAAACCAGGGCAAAAATGTATAATAAGATCTTTAAATTCAAGTGGTATAGAAGGTCAAAGACTTTTGGATATGGGTTTTATAAGAGGGACTGAATTAAAAGTTGTAAGAAATGCCCCTTTTGCAGATCCAATAGAAATTCTTATTAGAGGTTGTAATATAAGTATAAGAAGAGATGAAGCAAGTTTAATAGGTGTTGAAATAATATGAAAAATTTTAATGTTGCCCTTGCCGGACAACCAAATGTGGGAAAATCTACTCTTTTTAATGCATTAACTGGAGTGAGACAATTTGTTGCAAATTATCCTGGGGTTACTGTTGAAAAAAGATTTGGAAAGTATGTTTATAAAGATACAGAATTTACAGTTATTGATCTTCCGGGAACTTATAGTCTCTCTTCATATACCAAAGAAGAAAGAGTTTCAAGAGATTTTATTCTTAATTCTGATATAGAACTCGTTATTCAGGTCTTAGATGCTTCTAATCTTACAAGAAGTTTTTATCTGTTTTTTCAGCTTTTAGAGTTAGAAATACCTATAATAGGAGTTTTAAATATGGTAGATATATCTAAAAAAAGAGGAATTGAAGTAGATATAGATAAACTTCAAAATAAAATAGATATTCCTATAATAGAATGTATTGCCAATAAAAATAAAGGAATTATTGAATTAAAAAATCGAATATTTGATTTTTGTTTAAAGGATAAAAAAATTTCTAATTTTAAAGTTGATTATGGTGAAGAATTAAACAAAGAGATTGATCAAATAACAGAAATAATAAAAAAATTAAACATTAAAAATTATCCACCAAGATGGCTTGCTATAAAGTATCTTGAAAATGATAAAACAATAATAGATCTTATAAATTCTTCTTTTGAAGGATTAGAAATGAGTGATATTAATGTCTGAAAAGAAAAAAATGGAAAAAATAAAAGAAGAAATAATGGAAAAAAATAAAGTACCTTCACAAGTAATAGTGGCAGAAAAAAGATTTTTAAATGCAGAAAATATAGTAAATTCATGTTTAAAAAGTTCAGGACATGGAAAAAGAACTATTACTGATATAATAGATTCTTTTGTTTGTAATAGATTTTTAGGTCCTATAGTACTTTTTTTGACTTTGTTTGCTGTATATGAACTTGCCATTGTTGGTGGTTATAAATTAACTGATTATTGGTGGCCTATTCTTGGAGGAATTCAAAAATCTATAGTTAATATACTTCCAGCAGAAGGGTTTTTAAATGACCCTTTTATCAGAGATTTTGTTATATGGATGGTTCAAGGAATAATGGCGGTTTTAAATTATATTCCTATATTTATAATTTTATTTGCTTTAGTTGCGATAATGGAAGATTCAGGATATATGGCAAGAATTGCTTTTATATTGGATAGAGTTTTTAAACCTTATGGATTACATGGACAATCGGCCTTACCTTTAATGTTAGCTGGTCTTTATGTAGGTGGTTGTGCGGTTCCTGGAGTTATGGCTACGAGATCTATAAAAGATGAAAAAGTTAGAAATGCAACTATAATGGTAACTCCACTTATGAATTGTTTAGCTAAAATACCTTTTTATCTTCTCATGATAGATGTTTTTTTTAAGGAAAGTAGTGGATTAACTATGTTTTTGATTTCTACTATTACTATATTTATAGCATTAACAGTTAGTAAATTACTTTCTATAACAGTTTTAAAAAATAAAGAGACAGCTCCTTTTGTTATGGAGATGCCCCCATACCATATACCTTCATTTAATAATGTTTCAAGAAGAGTTATTGAAAGAACATGGATATTTATAAAAAAAGTTTTGACTGTTATAGTAGTTGTTATGGCTGTAATTTATTTCTTTTTGAATTATCCAGGAGTAAATAATATAGAAAAAGAAAACTTTGAAAATAATATAAATACTATTATGTTAGAGCATAATTTAAATAATATTGAAAATCCATATATAAAGACTTTTTCAAATTCAGAAATAATAGCAGAATATTTTGATTATTCTTCAAGATATAGAAGTAGTTTGAGAAATGCAAAAGATGATTCAGATAAAGAAAGAATAGATTTTAAATATAGGCGTATAAACCCTGAATTTTTTATAGTTTATAATAATGGAAAGGTTAATATATATGATTCTGAAAAAGAAAACTTTGAAAGATATTTTAATGATTATAATAAATCACTAAATAATCTTATAACATCATATGGCAGTATAAATAATCAAAATTATTTAATCTATTATGATTTTTATAAAGCTTGGCAAAGTGCTAATCCTGTTTATTTTAGTTTTGTTAAAGATGGAGATTCCAATTATAAAAATTCAACATTATTCAATGCACAAGCTTCAAAAATGAATAAGAATTTAAAAGGAATAGATAGAAGTAGAAAAGAATTAAGATTAAAAAAACATGAAGAAAATCTTATGGGTAGTATGCTTGGAAAATTAGGTATATATTTAGAACCAGTTACAAAATATGCAGGCTTTAATTGGAGAATAAATGTAAGTCTTTTAAGTTCATTTGCTGCAAAAGAAAATACAGTCTCTACACTTGGTAGTATATATAAAGATGGAGTTGAATCAAAAGAATTGAGCCAAAAAATTTCTGATATGGAAAGTGGTTGGACTTCTTTACATGCAGCTGCTATGATATTTTTCATGGCTTTAACACCTCCATGTATAGCAACTATAATAACTATTGCAACTGAAGCTGGATGGAAAATAGCTGTTTTTACCTCTATTTATCCAGTTATTATAGGTTTTATATTTGCCGTTTTTATATTCAGTCTCGGATCTATTTTAAACTTGACAGGTTTGCAAATGCTATTAATAGTATATTTTATATTTGTATTCATAACCGTATTGCTTGGAATTTATAGTAATTATTCTAAAAAGAAAAAGCAAAAAAAGGTGTGAGCTATATGATTATAGAACTTTTATCCATCATAGAAAAAAATAATATATCTACTTATTATGAAATTTCTAAAATAATGGATAAAGAAGTTTTTGAAATAAAAAATTTGATTTTTTTGTTAAGAGATATGAACTATATAAAATTTTTAAATACAGAAACGTGTATAAGTTCTAATTGTAGAATATGTAGCATAAATAGTTCATGTTCGATAAAAACATTTGTAATGCCAAAAATAGTTTTAACAGAAGAGGGTAAAAATTTATTAAAGTATAAAAATTAAAAAAGCTTGCACGAAAGTGCAAGCTTTTTTAACTGGCATAAGAAACTGATCTTTTTTCTCTGATAACTGTTACTTTTATTACTCCTGGATACTGCATCTTTTCTTCTATTTGTATGGAAATATCTTGTGCTAATTTTTCAGCCATCGCATCTTCTATTTTATCAGGTTGAACTATTATTCTTAATTCACGGCCAGCCTGTATAGCATAAGCTTTATCAACATATCTAAATGATTTTGCTATTTCTTCTAATTGTTCTATTCTTCTGACATAATTTTCTAAAGTTTCACGTCTTGCCCCAGGTCTTGCAGCTGATAATGCATCAGCAGCTCCAACCAAAACAGCTTCAGGTGTCATGGCATCTACTTCATTGTGATGATATTGTATACCATTGACAACTTCGATTTTCTCATTATATCTTTTAGCTATTTGGCCACCTACAACTGCATGAGAACCTTCAACTTCATGATCAATAGCTTTACCTATATCATGGAAAAGAGCAGCTCTTTTTGCAAGTTCAACATTTAAACCAAGTTCGGAAGCCATTAAACCGGCAAATTGTGCAACTTCTATAGAATGTTCTAAAACATCTTGACCATAACTTGTTCTAAATTTTAATCTTCCAAGAAGTTTAACTAATTCAGAATGAGGTGGTTTTATTCCAACTCTCATGACTGCTTCTTTACCAGCTTCTTTTATATATTCTTCAACTTCTTTTTTCGATTTTTCATACATTTCTTCTATTCTTGCTGGATGTATTCTTCCATCTGCCACTAGCATTTCTAAAGATCTTTTAGCTATTTCACGTCTCAATGGATTAAAACATGAAAGAACTACTATTTCAGGTGTATCATCAATTATTAAATCTGTTCCAGTGAGCTTTTCAAAGGTTCTAATATTTCTTCCTTCTCTACCTATTATTCTACCTTTCATATCATCGGTTGGTAAAACTACAGTAGATGTTGTAATTTCTGATGTTATATCTGAAGCGTATCTTTGAATAGATGTTGTTATAACCCATTTAGCATATTTTTTTGCATCTTCTTCATATTGATCTTTAATTTCTTTGAATTTCAATGCTAAATCACTTTCATATTTTTCTTTTACCTCATTCATAACAATTTCTTTTGCTTCATTTTCACTCAAATTGGCAATTTCATTTAATTTTTCTTTTGCTTGAGTTTTAATTTCTTCTATTTCAGTTTTCTCAGTTTCAAGTTTTTCTTTTAATTTTTCAATATTTTGATCTTTTCTATCTATATTTTCTTCTTTTCTTATGAGTCTTTCTTCTTGATTTTTTAGATCCTCTTTTTGTTGTTTAACTTCTGAATCAAATGATTGTCTTAATTTATGAACTTCTTCTCTCGCTTCTACAATTTCTTTTTTCTTTATTGCAGATGCTTCTTCTAAGGCTTTTTCCCTTATTTTAGCAGCTTCAACTCTTGCTTTTGCAATATCTTCTTCAAGCTCTTCTTTTTTTGTTTTTAAAGTAGAAATAAATTTCGAATTTCCCATATATAATCCAATAAAAAGTGTAATTATTGCAATTATTAAAGTAATAATTATTTGGATTACTAACATTTAGTCACCTCCTAAATCTCTAATCACGAATTCTATTGTATCGGTTTCGAATCCTCGTCTGAATAAATAGTTTTTTGTTTTTAAAATATCTTTTGTTTTTTGATAATATTTTGAAGAAACATTTTTTGCAATTTCATAAATGTCGACTTCTTCTTTTATTTTTTCAAGGGTGGTATAAATTATTGATTCATCTACACCAAGTTTCTTAAGTTCTATGAAAACATACTTAGGACCTTTTTCGCTCAATGTAATTTTATCATAAGAATAATAATATGCAAACATATTATCATTTATAATGTTATGTTTTTTTAATTTTTTTATTAAATTTTCTATATTTTGTTCTGAATATCCTTTCATTTTTAATCTAAACTTTAATTCATGTTCAGAACGCATTCTATATTTTAATAAAGAAGCAGCAGCTTTTTCAACAGCTGCTGGGTCATCTGGGTCTATTTTTTTATTTTTCATCTTCTTTTCCTTCACCAGCATCTTCTTTTACTTCTTCTTTTTTATTTTTTTTAGATTTATCTTTAAACATCTCTTCGAGATCTTCTGGAACTGCTATTTCCATTTTTTTTCTTATTTTATATTCAAGATAATCGAGTAATTCAGGGTTTTCCATTAGATAATTTACAGAGTTTAGTTTTCCCTGTCCTATACTTACTTCTTCTTCATTTTCATTTATATAAGAAAACCAAGCTCCTTTTCTTTGAATAAATTCATTTTCAACTGCAAGATTAAAGATATCATATTCTTTTGCAATACCTTTTCCATAGATCATATCTACTTTTGCTTCTTTAAAAGGAGGTGCAACTTTGTTTTTCACAACTTTTAAAGTTGTTTCATTTCCAACAGCATCCTTTCCTTCTCTTATCTGAGAACCACGTCTTACTTCGACTCTTATAGTAGAATAAAATTTTAGAGCTACTCCTCCTGTAGTTGTTTCTGGGCTACCATACATAACTCCAATTTTCATTCTAACTTGGTTTATAAAGACTACTATAGTTTTAGATTTACTAACACTTCCCGCTAATTTTCTTAAGGCTTGAGACATTAATCTCGCTTGTAAACCAACATGAGAATCTCCCATAGCACCTTCGATTTCAGTTTTTGGAACTAAAGCAGCTACTGAGTCTATAACAACCATATCTACAACATTTGATCTTACAAGAGAATCAACTATTTCTAATGCTTGTTCTCCAAAATCAGGTTGAGAAACTATTAATTTATCAATATTTACACCCAACTTTTTAGCATATTCAACATCAAGAGCATGTTCTGCATCTACAAATGCAGCTATACCATTATTTTTTTGAACTTCTGCGAGTGCTTGAAGAGTAAGAGTAGTTTTTCCTGAGCTTTCATTACCATAAACCTCTATTATTCTTCCACGAGGGAACCCTCCAACACCAAGTGCTACATCTAAAGATAAACAACCGCTTGGTATAGTAGATATATTATTATTATCTACACCTTGTCCCATTATCATAACAGAACCTGTACCATGACTTTTTTCAAGTTCTTTTACCAATTTTTCTAATAATTGATCTTTGTTATTATCATTATTATTTGTTGTTTTTTTCTTAGCCATTTATTATTACGCCTCCTTCAAAGTCAATACTGTAAAGCTTTTTATATACAGGACCTGTTTTTGTTAGTGTAGATGAAAAAATTCCCACAGAGTTTACAGGTATCTGTATTGGTTCAAAGCTTATAGATTTTATAAGAGTATCCCAATGTTCGGGGTATTTTTTGACCCTTCCCAAAGTTATATGTGGAACAAACTTTTCGTCTTTAACATTAATATTTAAAAGTAATAAAGATTTCTTTATTTCTGAATAAAGACCTTTTAGAATTTGTTCTTCTTCTACTCCGAACCATATGCTTTTTGGTTCATTCTCAAAAGAAAAGTAACCTATTCCTCTCGTGGTGTAAACAAAAGTTGGGAAGCCTGAAATTCTTTCGCCTATTTTATAAGCTAATTTTGCTATTAAAGACATATTTAAATTACCAAGAAAAAATAAAGTTAGATGTATATTTTCTCTCTTAGTCCAATTTGATTTAAAACCCATTCTATCGAGTTTTAATATGCTATCAGTTAAAAGATTTCTTTGTTCTTCATTAGACTCTATAGCAATAAAAGTTCTTATTGAATTTCTATTTTCCATCATTTGAATACACCCCTCCGCCACCTTTTTTTGTTTACATTTTAAAGCCTTCTTTGTTTTTTATTAAATAGTTAAAACCAGAAAATAAACTTACAAAAGCTGTTGTATATATTAATACATTGTTTAATAAGATAGAGAAATTCAAATATATAGCAATTATTAAAACTATTTGTAAAAATGTTTTTAGTTTTCCAAATTTATCTGCAGCAACTACTATATTTTTATTTGCAAGAAACATTCTCAATCCACTTACGAAAGTATCTCTAACTACTATTATTGCAACAAACCAACCAGGCACAAATCCAATGGTAAGTAATGATATTAAAACAGCATTTATCATTATTTTATCTGCTATTTGGTCAAAAAATTTTCCAAGATCTGTAACCATATTATATTTTCTTGCAATCCAGCCATCTAATAGATCTGTGAAAGAAGCTATTATGAATACTATGAGGGCTGGTAAAAAATAATTTTCACCCATAACAGTTAATATATACAATGGAAATACTGCTAAAATTCTTGAAAATGATAACCAATTAGGTATATTCAATCTACTAATTCTCCTTCCATATCATAATCAAAAGTTTCATTTATTTTTATTTTAATTAAAGATCCTTTTAATAAGTCTTTTTTGCTTTTGAAAAACACATTTCCATCTATTTCAGGTGCATCCATCCAAGATCTTGCTATGTATACTCCATCATTTTCTTCTTCGAGTATACATTTTATAATTTGATTTTCAAATTTTTTTAAGCTTATATTTGAAATATCTTTTTGTAAAGACATTAATTCATCCAATCTTTCTGCTTTTGTTTCTTCATCTACTTTATTTTTAAAATTATAAGAAGGAGTTCCTTCTTCTGGTGAATATATGAAAGCTCCAAGTTTATCGAATTCAACTTCATCTACAAAATCTAAGAGCTCTTTGAAATCTTCATCAGTTTCACCAGGAAAACCAACTATTATAGAAGTTCTTAGAATTGAAGGAACTTTTCTAACTTTTTTTACAATTTCTAATAAATTTTCCCTCATCCTTATTCTACCCATGGCTTTTAACATTTTATTTGAACCTGTTTGCATAGGAATATCAAAATAGTTTAAGATTTTATCGTTATTATGTATGGCATCTATTATTTCATCATTTATAAAATCAGGGTGAAGATACATAACCCTTATCCAAAAATCACCATCTATTTTATTCAGTTCGTTCAAAAGTTTAGGTAAACTTTGTTTTCCATAAAGATCTGCACCATATAGAGTATTATCTTGTGATACAAGTATTATTTCTTTTTTTCCATTTTTTATAAGAAATTCAACTTCTTTTTTTATATCTTCGATTTCTCTACTTTTTGGATCACCTTTAAAATAAGGAATAGAACAAAAAGCACATTTTCTTGAACAACCATCTGATATTTTCACATAAGCATATGGAGTTTCAGGTATATATCTATATTCACATTTATATGTGTCGATGGGAAAAGGATGTTTATAAAAAAATTCATTATTTTCTATTTTATCAACTATCATTTGAGGAGTTATAACTCCAAACAATCCATCAGCTTCATTTAATTCTTCTCTAAATTCATCATAATATCTTTCAATCATACAACCAATAGGAATTATTTTTAAAGCGGGATTATTTTCTTTTAATGAATTATATTCAAATATAGTATCTATAGATTCTTTTTTAGAGTTTTCTATAAAACCGCATGTATCTATTATTATCATATCTGAATTTTCTGCATTTTCTTCGTATTTATAACCTTTGTTTTCTAAAATACCTCTCAGTATATCCATATCAGCATCATTTTTTGGACAACCGAGTCTTACAATATGAAACTTTTCCATTTGTTAACCTCCACAATTTACATCAGACATTAGGGCGAACTTTAGTTCGCCCGTATTTTGAATAGATTATATAAAAATTATATCAAAAAACGGGTTTAAAAAAAATAAAGTTAAAAAAATTAACAATTATTTATTCCATATTTTTCCAAAGGAAACATCGACTTTTAAAGGAACAGAAAGTTTTACAGAATTTTCCATACAGTCAACTAATATATTTTTGATTTCTTCTTTTTTATTTTCTGGAGCTTCTATTAAGATTTCATCATGTACTTGAAGTATCATTTTTGCATAATCTGGTAAATTTTTAAAAAGTTTTATCATTGCTATTTTCATAATATCAGCTGCAGTACCTTGAATAGGTGTGTTTATAGTTATTCTTTTCAAATCATGAGATCCAGTTCTTATATTTTTCATAAATCTTTTTCTGCCAAAAAGAGTTTCTACAAATCCATTTTCTTTAGCTTTATTGATAGAATCCTCTTGATTTTTTTCAACAGCTTTATAAAGTTCAAAATATCTATCTATGAATAACTTCGCATCTTTAAAAGGTATATTTAATTTTTGAGAAAGACCGTAAGGAGTTGAACCATATACGAGTGAAAAGTTAACCATTTTTCCTATTCTTCTCATATTAGAATCTACGTTTTTTTGATCTACATTAAATATTTTTGAAGCTGTGATACTGTGAATATCATCATTTGTATTATAAGCTTTTAATAAAACTTCGTCTTGTGATATGTGAGCCAATACTCTTAGTTCTATTTGAGAATAATCTGCACTTATCAATATATTATTGTTATCTTGTACTTTAATAGTTTTTCTTATTTTTTCTCCTTCAGGTTCTCTTATTGGTAGATTTTGTAAATTTGGATCTGAACTACTTAATCTACCAGTTGCCGTACCTGTTTGATTAAATGAAGTATGGACTCTACCTGTTTTTTTATTTATAAGTTTTGGGATTGAATTTATATAAGTAGAGAGTAATTTTTGATATTTTCTATATTCAAGTATTTCTGATATTATTTCATGATCATTTTTTAATAATTCGAGTGATTCTGCATCCGTAGAATAATTGCCAGATTTTGTTTTTTTCTTTCCTTTTAAGCCAAGTTTTTCAAACAATAATTCTCCAACTTGTTTGGGAGAATTTGGATTAAACTCTTCTCCGGTAAATTTAGACATTTTTTCTTCAATTTTATTCAATATTTTTTGATATTCTGTACTCAATTTTTTTAAATCTTCTGAATCAAAGTAAACACCATTTAACTCCATATTGGCAAGAATTGGAACTATTGGCATTTCTATTTCCGTGAAAATCTTTATTAAACCTTTTTTATGAAGTTCTTTTGAAAGTACTTCATAAAGCCTAAAAGTTATGTCAGAATCTTCTGCTGCATATTCAAGAACTGTTTTTTCATCTATATCTTCAAGAGTAGATGAAAAAAGTTTTCCATTCATAACTTCTTTATATTTTTTTGTTGTATAGTTTAAATATTTTTGTGCGAGGTCATCCATATTAAATTTTCTTGAATCAGGATTTATCAAATAAGCAGCTATCATAGTATCAAAATATGGATTATTGATAGTATAACCATACCTGTTCAATATTGAAATATCATATTTTAAATTTTGTCCTATTACTTTTTTTTCATTTAAAATTGGTATGATTTTTTTCAATATATTTTTCTTTTCATTTTCATTTATATTTTTTAAATTTAAATAAAATCCTTCAAAAGATTTAAATGAAAAGGCAATTCCTAAAAGTTTGGCTTCAAATGGATCTAAAGAAGTCGTTTCTGTATCAAAACATATGAAATCATTTTTCTTCATCATTGATATTAATTCATCTATATTTTCAGGTTTTAATTCCTTATAAGTTCCTTTTTTTGAATAATCAATTTTATTTTCAGTATCATTTGAAGAACCTAATTCAAGTTCTTTTATTAAGGATGAAAATTCTAATTTTTCAAGAAATTTTTTTAATTCTTTTTTATAGCCAGTGTATAAAATATCTTCTTTTTTAAAATCTAAAGGGGCATCCAACATTAATTTAACAAGCTTTTGACTTAAAAAAGCCATCTCTTTATTTTCGATCAATTTTTTCTTAGTTGCACCTTTTACTGAATCTATATTTTCATATATATTCTCAAGATTTTTGAATTCTGCAAGCAATTTTTGAGCAGTTTTGATACCTATCCCTTTCACACCTGGTATATTATCAGAGCTATCACCCATCAAAGCTAATAGATCTATAATTTGATTTGGGAAAACACCCATTTTATTTTTAACTTCTTTTGAATCATATTTTTTAATGTCGGTAGTGCCTTTTTCAGGTCTCAAAATAAAAATATTCTCTTTTATTAATTGCATCATATCTTTATCAGAAGTTATTATAAAAATATTATCATAATCATTTTTATATTTTATTGCTGCAGTAGCTATTACATCATCTGCTTCATATTTATCAAAGGCTATTACATTTATTCCAAGATTTTCAACCATTTCATTTATATTTGGAAGTTGAGCAATAAATTCATCTGGTGCTTTAGGCCTTTGAGCTTTATAACTCTCAAGTAATTCATGTCTATAAGTTTTTGTCTTTTTATCCATAACAAATAATATAGAATCTTCATCTTTTTTTATATAATCATTTAAAATTTTTAACATCATTCTTGATACACCAAATATAGCATTTGTTGGTTTACCATCAGAAGTACTCATCCAATTACCTATAGCAAAAAACGCTCTATAAGCTATTCCAGAACCATCTATTAAATATAAATCAGCCATATTAAATCTCCTTTGTATATTTATTTATGTAATTAAAAATTATCAATTTTTGTTTTTGATAAATGTAACATAAAACTTATTAATTCACCATATTATTATAACATTATTTCATTACATATTTTTTGAAAGAGAATCAAAAAATATATATTTTTGTATAATTTTTTTATAAAAAAAAGGTGAAGAATAAAATCTTCACCTTTCAAAATTAATATCACATATTTTTATTGAGATAACTTATAACATTTTCAAGTTCTTTAAGTTTTTCATTTATTTCATTTTCATCTTTTCCAAAAGCGGCTTCTTTTACGCAAGATTCTATATGATTTTTTAAAATAATCGTATTAGCTTTTTTTAATAAAGCTATAGACGCAAGTACTTGATTAGAGATATCAATACAATATTTTTCATCTTCTATCATTTTTATAGCGGCTTCTGTTTGGCCTCTTGCTGTTTTTAGTATTTTTAAAGCATTTTGATGTTTTTTCATATTGCACCTCTATTTTTTTATATTTTCTTTCATTCTGAGATACTCATCTTCACTTATTTCACCTTTTGCGTATCTTTCATTCAAAATTTTCAAAGAATTATCATCGATGTTATCATTAGGTATATTTCTATATCTGTTTTCATAATAATTTCTATTATTATTCTCATTTCTAAATATTATCCAAACAATTGCGATGATTATTACGATTAGTATAAAAAACATAAAACCACCTCCAAAAAAACCATTTGAGTAATAATGCATCATATAAATCAACTCCTAAAACTTATACCCCTATATAGGGGGTACTATATAATAACTCATTTGTTTTTCAAAAATATTAATATAATATAAAAAAATATTCGTTTTTGAATTTATCATACCAATAATTTTGGAGGACTATATTCAAAAACGAATATCTTGTATTTTAAAAATTATTTATAAAATTACATAATAATGGAAAAAAAGGTATAAAGTTCCAACTATTAAAGTGGCAAGTACAGTTAAAGAAGCCATTTTCATATATTCAGCAAAACCAATCTCTTTTCCGGTTTGCTTTTGAATTAGAGATGCTCCCACAATATTTTGAACGGCTCCTAGAGGGGTTAAATTAGTTCCTAAATTTGCACCAATTGCATAAGCATACCATAATTCAAAAGGAGCTCCTTTTGATATTAAGACGCCGACTACTGGGGCGATTAATAAAGTTCCTGGAACAGCACTTAAGAAAGGAATTACTAGTGCACCAACCCACATTATTATTAACATTAATACTAATGGAGTATTTATCAATGGAATGAATAAATTTGAAATTACGTCTATTACTCCAATTTCTTGTAATGAAAAAGTTACTATGAACAATCCAGCATAAAAAAACATTGTATCCCAATCTAATTGTTTTGCCATCGATTCAAAATCTCTTTTTGTTAATAACATCAAAACCATGGAACCAGATATTGCTATTATTGCAATATTCATATTTATCATACTATGAAACATAAATCCTAATAAAACAATTACAAAAATTATTAAAGATTTTATCATAGAATTTTTATCTTGAATAGCTTTTTTAGGATCCATTTCTGAAAGTTTCTTTAATTTTTCAGAAAAATTTGAAGTGTCTTCTTTATAAGTAGCTTTAAACATAAAGAAAGTTATTAGAAAAGATATTATGGTTAGGGGGAGCATGGTTATCAAGAATTGTGTGAAATCAAGTTTTCCTACAGAACCTAAAACTATATTTAAAGGGCTACCTATAAGAGTACTCATACCACCTATGTTATCAACGAATATAGAAAGCATCATCAATGGAGCTGGATCTATATTTAATGTATCAGAGATCAAGAATATTATTGGAGCTATTAAAATTATAGTTACCAAATTATCAAGAAAAGCAGAAAACAGAATTACAACTATCATCAATAAAAATATTGCCGTCCAAAACTTATTCCTGCTGAGTTTGATTACATTAACCGCTGTAAAAGTAAAAAAACCACTTTCCTTCATAATTTCTACTATAATCATCATACCCAATAATATACCTAAAGTTTCAAAACTTACTATATTACCTACATTTTCAAAATTTAAACCGGGTACGGGTTTAAACATAAACAATAAAACACCTAAAAAGAAAGTTATAATAGATTTTTTAATCTTTCTTGCGAAGATTATAAAATAATAAGTTAATACCGCAATTGCCAAAACTAATACTGAGCTCATCATAATTCCTCCATTTAAAAATATTCGTTGATGTATATATATATTAACAACTTTATAATTTAGTTTTAGTTAAGCTTTATTTAAGTTTTTGAGCATATTATGAATTTTTTTCTCATATTTATAATTAAACTAATGTAATTAGAATTAAATCATTAAAATTACTTAATTTAAAATTATATTCAATTAATTATATCTCTAAAAAGGGGTATTTTTTTTAAAAAATCATTATTTTTATAAGAATATTGTTATAATTTTTTTAATATAGAAAATAAATTAATCTATATTTATTGTTAATTGATTTGAGTTTTTAGGCTTAAAATATATGAAAAGACTGTTAATTGATTTTATGTAAAAAATGATATAATAGTTATAAATAAAAGAAAGTGAAAAAAATATCAATAATTACTCATCAAAAATGTTCTTTAAAATTTAATAAAATTGCAACAATAATGTATAAGCTATGCATAAGATTTATCATCATTTTTACCAAAAGTAATATTTTTTATAGTATACTTTATAGGTATTATTTCCTGAGAGGTGAAAAAAATGTTTGAAAACATACAAAAAAAGCTGTCAAGTGCTTTTAAGAATTTATCAGGACAGGGTAAAATAAGTGAAAAGAACATAAAAGAAGCTGTGAGACAGGTAAAGCTTTCTTTGCTTGAAGCTGATGTTAATTATAAAGTCGTTAAAGACTTTATAGACAAGGTTAAAGAAGAAGCTATGGGCGCAAAGGTTTTAGAAAGCTTAACACCTGATCAGGAATTCATAAGAGTTGTTAGAGATAATTTAATAGAACTTATGGGTGGAAATAAACCTGAAAAGATTTCCTTATCGAGAAATCCTGGTTTTATAATGTTAGTCGGTTTACAGGGTAGTGGTAAAACTACTCATGCTGCCAAACTTGCAAAAATGTATCAAAAAGAGGGAAGAAAACCTTTATTGATTGCGGCAGATACATATAGACCTGCAGCTATAGATCAATTAGTTCAATTGGGAGATAGTCTTGGAGTACCAGTTTTTACTGGAGATAAGACTGATGCGAGAAATATAGTAAAAGAAGGTAAAAAATATGCAGAAAAATTATTGCATGACATTGTTATAGTTGATACTGCTGGTAGGCTTCATATTGATCAGCAAATGATGGATGAAGTTGAAGATATAAAAAATATAGTTAATCCAGAAGAAATAATAATGGTTGTAGATTCTATGATGGGTCAAGATGCTGTTTCTTCTGCAAAAGAATTTAATGATAGACTCGAGCTTTCTGGGTTCATAGTTACCAAACTAGATGGTGATTCAAGAGGTGGAGTTATTATCTCAATAAGAGAAATAACTAAAAAACCAGTGAAATTTGTAGGTGTTGGAGAAAAATTAGATGAATTTGAACCATTCTATGCAGAAAGATATGCTGGAAGAATATTGGGTATGGGAGATGTTCTTTCATTAATTGAAAAGGTTGAACAAGAAGTAGATAAAGAAAAAGCTGAAGAAGATGCTAAAAGAATGATGGAAGGGAAGATTACCCTTGAAGATTTTCTTCAAAATATAAAACAAATAAGAAAAATGGGTCCTTTGAGTAAAATACTTGAAATGATACCTGGAACACAAGGAGTAGATGTTGATACAGATAAAGGTGAAAAAGAGATGACAAAGATGGAAGCCATAATAAACTCTATGACGCCTAAAGAAAGAAAAGATCCAAAGGTTCTTACTTATTCAAGAAAACAAAGAATAGCAAAAGGTTCTGGAACATCACTTCAAGATATAAATAAACTTTTGAAATCGTATGATCAATTGAAAAAAACGATGAAACAGTTTAAAAAATTTGGTAAGAAGAAATTTTTTGGAAATAAAATGCCATTTGGAATGTAATTTAAAAAACTAATAAATATAAAGTAAAAAATCAGGAGGTGTATTTTACACATGGTAAAAATAAGATTAAACAGAATGGGAAGAAGACATCAACCATTTTACAGAATAGTAGTAGTTGATTCAAGAGAAAAGAGAAGCGGAAAGTACATAGAATCTTTAGGATATTATAATCCAATAGATGATAATGATAAATACAGACTTGATGCAGATAAGGCTTTAGAATGGTTATTAAAAGGTGCTCAACCAACAGATACAGCAAGAAGTATATTATCTAAATTTGGTGTAATGAAGAGATTAGATGAAATAAAATATGAAAAGAGACAGGCTAAAAAGGGAGAAAGTAATTAATGAAAGAACTTCTTGAGAGCATTTTGAAAAGAATTGTTAAGAAGCCTGAAGAAGTTACTATTGTTGAATTTGACGAAGAAGATAGTATAATCTTTGAAATAGTTGTTAATCCTCAAGATGTTGGACAAATAATTGGAAGAGATGGAAGAACTATAAAATCCATAAATACAATTTTAAATGCAGCAAAGGGAGAAAACGATAAAAAGTTTGTTTTGAAAGTTATAAGGTGATTATATGAAAAGGCTTGATGATCTTCTCGATGGCAAAATTGCAATAGGAAGAATAACAAATAATCATGGTCTGTATGGAAATGTAAAATTTTTTCCTTATACAAATATAAGAGAATTAGTTTTTTCTTTAGATGAAATATTACTTTATAATCCAGGGAACAAAAAATTTTTCTTTTCAAGAGTTGAAGAAGTTAAGCCTTTAAACAGGCTTTATGTTTTTCAACTTCATGGAGTAGAAGGAATAAATGAAGCAAAAAAATTAAAAGGATTTGAAGTGTATATTGAAAAAGAAGATTTACCTTCTCTTGAAAAAAACGAATATTATATATTTGAACTCATTGGTTCAGAAGTTTATTTTGAAGATGGAGAACATGCCGGTAAGATAACAGATGTTATTCAAACTGGTGCCAATGATGTTATTCAAGTAACTAAAAATAAAAAAGAAGAATATTTAATACCTTTAATCAAAGAATATATAATAGAAATGAATAAAGAAGAAAAAAAATTCATCGTTAAAAGAATGGAGTTTCTCGATGATGGAACAAAAGATGAAGATTAAAGTTTTGTCTATTTTCCCAAATATGTTTAACACTCTATTTGAATATGGAGTTCTAAAGAAGTCGATAGAAAATGGTATAGTTGATTTTGAAGCTATAAATCTTAGAGACTATACAGATGACAAACATCATGTTACTGATATTCCAGGATATGGCGGAAAATCTGGTATGGTGATGAAAGTTGAACCTTTCTTTAAATACTATGAAGAATATTCAAAAGATGGTGAAAAACCGTATGTTATCATGACTTCTCCTCAAGGAATAAAGTTTGATAATTCAGTTTCAAGATATCTATCTGAAAAGAAAAAACTTTTATTTTTATGTGGAAGATATGAAGGTATAGATGCAAGAATAGAAAAAATAGTTGATAAAGAAGTTTCAATAGGAGATTTTGTTGTAACTGGTGGAGAAATCCCTGCAATGCTTATGATAGATTCTCTTTTGAGGTTTGTGCCTGGGGTAGTTGGAGATAATGACAGTGTTATAAATGATTCTTTTTATAATGGATTACTTGATTATTCGCAGTATACCAAGCCTTATGATTTCAACGGAGAAAAAGTTCCAGAAATTCTATTGAGTGGAAATCATTTGAAGATAGAAAAATATAGAAAGAAAAACAGTCTTTTAAATACCATATTAAAAAGAAAAGATCTTTTTATAAAAAGAAAATTATCTGAAGAAGAAAAAGAACTTTTAACCGAAATAATTGGGGAGTTGTATAATAATGCTAAATAAATTATATGTTGCATTGATACACTATCCTATTCTTGGTAGAGAAGAACAGATAATATCAACAGCTATAACTAATTTTGATATACATGATATATCCAGATCATGCAGAACATATAATATAAAAAACTTTTATATGGTTTCTAATTTACCGGCACAGAGAAAGATAGTAAACAATGTAGTTGATTACTGGAGAGAAGGATATGGTAGTACATATAATCCAAATAGAAAAGATGCATTATCCGTTTTTAAAATAGTAGAATATTTAGAAGATGCTATAGAAGATATTGAAAAAATTGAAAATGAAAAACCAAAGATAGTTTTTACCTCAGCTAAACCAAGAGAAAAAGCAATTGATTTTTCTGAGCTATCGAAGGTTATTGAAGAAGAAAAAGCTCCTATTTTAATACTTTATGGAACTGGATGGGGAATGCCAGAAGAAATAAGAGATATATGTGATTATGATCTTGAGCCAATAAGAGGTAATTCTGATTTTAATCATCTTTCTGTAAGAGCGGCAGTAGCCATTTCACTTGACAGACTCATAGGAGAAAAAGTTTTAAATAATAAAAATAATATATAGGAGGGAAAAAAACATGGATTCCTTAATAAGAGCGATAGAAAGCAATTATAAAAGAAATGATATGCCAGAATTTAGAGCAGGAGATACTGTAAGAGTTCAGGTAAAAGTTGTTGAAGGTGGAAGAGAAAGACTTCAAGCATATGAAGGAATAGTTATTAAAAAAAGAGGAGCTGGAATGGGTAAATCATTCACAGTTAGAAGAATAGGTGCGGATAGAATAGGTGTTGAGAGAGTATTTCCTATGAATACACCTTTAATAGATTCTGTAGAAGTTGTAAGAAAAGGTAAAGTTAGAAGAGCTAAACTTTATTATTTAAGAAACGTGAAAGGTAAGATCAAGATAAAAGAAAGAAGGGACTGAGTCCTTTGAAAAATAATAGCGAAGTCAAGAATAAAATAAAACATGAAGCTCTTGACTGGCTTGGTGCTATTATATATGCAGTTATATTTGGTACAATAATTAGATTATTTGTTTTAGAGACAATGATGGTCCCGACTCCTTCAATGGTTCCAACCATTAAAGAGCAGGACCGTTTTCTCGTTGAAAAAATAACATACTCTTTTGAAAGACCAAATACAGGTGATATAGTAGTATTTTGGACACCTTTTGTCGATATTGGAGCACAAGCTAAATTGAGAGCATTTGATAATTTTATGGATTTTTTTGCACCAAAAGAGTTTGAAGGTCATGCAAAATATGTAAAAAGACTTGTGGGAAAACCAGGAGATAATTTAAGATTAGTTCCTGTTGAAGATAGTTTTTGGGAAAAACTTGATTTAAATGAAGAAAATATAAAAAATTATCCAGATTTTTTGCAATTCATAATAAAATATTATGAAAGAATAGAATATATACCTTCTTCAGTAAAATCAAGAGTGGCGCAACTCGAGATAAATGGTAAAATTCCAGAATCATTAAAAAATAGATATTATCTAATAGATGGAGTTTTTTATGAACCAAATTTTTATGATTTTTTAGCTTATCCAGAAAAAAATGAAAGAAAAATAAATCTTTCAAAATATACCATGTTTTACAAAGGTAATTTTGATGGTCAAAAATTTTTAAATATAAGACTTAATTTGGAGTTTTATAAAAATTATAATTATGCATATGATTATGATGAAACATATAAAAAATTTGAAAAAGATTTTGATTTAAAAGAAATAATATATAGAGATGAAGAAGGACTTATAAATATAAAAATTCCTGAAGGATATTATTATTTCATGGGAGATAATTCTCTTGAAAGCTGGGATAGTAGATTTTTTGGTTTTGTTCCAGAAAACAATATTATAGGTAATATATTTTTAAGAATAGGACCACTTGATAGATTTGGTAAAGTAAAATAAAAACCGCCTTTTAGGCGGTTTTTAAATGGCGGAGACGGTGGGACTCGAACCCACACGAGGGGTTACCTCATCGGTTTTCAAGACCGACGCCTTGCCAATTAGACTACGTCTCCAATCCTCGGCTTCAAAGCCAAATATATTTTAACATAAAAGGAGCAAGTTGTCAATGTTTTTAGACGAAAAATATGTAAAAATTATGGAAAGTTATTCTTTAGATATTGAAAACAATAAGTTGCAACAAATCTCATATTATCTGAATATGTTGTTAAACTATCCAGCTAATTTGACAGCTATAAAAGATAAATATATTGCATTTGAATATCATGTGATTGATTCTATATTGGCAGCTGAAAAAACTGATGAATTTTCAAATGCAAAAATTATAGCAGACTTAGGTTCTGGTGGTGGTATTCCAGGAATAATATGGGCTATATTATATCCAGAAAAAACTTTTTATTTAGTTGATAGTATTGGTAAAAAGACAGAAGCTTTAAAAAAATTTTATCATGAACTCAAACTCAAAAATGTTAATGTTATAAATAAAAGAATAGAAGAATTTGCAAGAGAAAATATTTCAAAATTTGATATAGTATCATCGAGAGCTCTTGCAAGAGCTGATATTGCACTTGAGTATTCAGCACTCGCAACTAAAAGAAATGGTTATATAGCTCTTTTTAAGGGTCCTTTATATATGGAAGAAGAACAAAAATTTGCAAAAAAAGCGTCTAAATTATTAAAAGTTAAAGAAGAAAAAATCATAAAATATAATTTGTTTGAAGAAGAACAAAAAGATAGATATATGATAATATTTAAAAAATATGATAAAACCCCTTTAAAATATCCAAGAGAGACTGGCGTACCAAATAAAATGCCTTTGGGGGGATCTAAATGATAAGATTAATAAAAGATGATTATTATTCTGGTGAGATGAATATGGCAATAGATAAAGTTCTTTCAGAATCTATAAATAATTTTGAAGATATAATAATAAGAATATATGGATGGGATAGGCCAACTTTATCACTCGGAAGGAATCAAAAGATAAATAATATAGATATAGAGTATATAAAAAATAATAATATAAATGTAGTTAGAAGACCTACAGGAGGAAGGGCAGTATTACATAATGACGAAATAACTTATTTGTTTTCATGTTCTTCTAAAAATGAAAAATTACCCAAAAATATAATTAAAAGCTATATGGAAATATCTAAGGGATTAACAAACGCTCTTTTAAAATTAGGTATTCCATGTGATGTACAAAAAGCAAAAAAAGAAGTTTTAAGCAAAGATATATGTTATGATGTACCTTCTATATATGAAGTTACTATAGATGGAAAAAAGCTTATAGGATCTGCTCAGTATAGAAATGAAAAATATGTTTTACAACATGGATCAATACCAATTAAATTTGATTATGATAATTATATAAATTCTTTTACTTTAAAGAATAAAGAAAAAATGAAAGAACATTTGAAAAAAAATGTTGCAGATATAAATGAATATCTCAACGATGAAATAAACTTTGATCAAGTATTAAAAAATTTTGGAAATGAATTTTCTAAAATATTTGATCAAGAAATATATTATGAAAATATTAAAGAAGAAGAAATTTTTGAAGCGAAAAAAATAAAAAATGAATTTATTATTGAATTATAAAAAAAGGCTGGATTTATATCCAGCCTTTTTTTATATCATAATTTCTTCAGATTTTATTTTATATTTTTGAAGTTCTTCTTTCAATTCTTCCACTGTAAAAACTTTTGGTGGAGTTATTCCATTAAAATGTGGTGAAGCATATTCTATTGTATAAGCTCCAGTATTTATAAAATAAACTATATCATTATAATCTATATCAACAGGTAATTCTATTTCATCATATATAGTATCTACACTATCACATGAAGGACCAGCGAGGGTCATTTCAGCTGTTTCATGATTTTCTTTATTATTTACTACTACTTCATATCTAAAGTTTTCAATTGTTTCCATTAAACCATGAAATACACCTACATCAAGATATACCCAGTGTTTTGTTCCTTTTATACTTCTTAACAATACTTTAGAAGCCATTATTCCTGCATTCCCAACCATGGATCTTCCAGGTTCAGTGAATACTTTCAAACCATCAACCCATCCAAGATATTCTTCAATAGATTGATTAATTACCTCACCTATTTCTTCAACCATAGGTATTGGTTTAACATGTTGAACTGGCATACCTCCACCTAAATTTAGAAGTTTGAGGTTTATACCTTTTGCGGCAAGTTTTTCAAATACTTCACTTGCATTTAATATAGCTTCTTTCCATTTATGTTTATTATATGATTGTGAACCAACATGAAAACTAACACCATAAGCATTTAAACCTTTTCTATGAGCATATTCAAGTATTTGTATAACATGATCTACATCTGTTCCAAATTTGTCAGATAAAGGCCAATCGGCATCATTTGAACTGGTTGAGATTCTTCCATATACTTTTGCATTGGGAGCATTTCTTGCTATTTTTTCTACTTCCATTTCAGAATCTACAGCATAATATTCTATACCATTTTCCCAAGCAAATTTTATATCTATTTCTTTTTTTATGGTATTTCCAAAACTTATTTTATCAGGAGAAACTCCTAAAGATAATAATTTATCGATTTCACCTCTTGATGCGGCATCAAAGCTACAGCCTTCATCCCTTAACAGTTCTAAAATTTTTGTATGTGAATTAGCTTTTACTGCATAAAAAACATCAACATTATTTATAGCTTTTTTTAATTTTTTATAATTTTCTTTTACATAAGATAAATCTAATACCAAAAATGGTGTATCAAGTGTTTCAGCTGCCTTTTTAATAAGAGGGGTTAATTTCATAATAAAGACCTCCTTAGAGTTGAATTTTTTTCATAAAACTATTGTCTATTTAATACTTTTAAAGTAACAGAGATAATATAGAAAAGTTAATAAAACATACAAGGTGTGTAAATATTATTAAACAAGAAAAATTATATATATATGATCTCATTTTATGATATTATTAATGGCTGAAATGATGATTAAAAGCTAATAATTGGTATATATAAAATAAAATGGAGAATGATATAATAAATATCATTCTCCATTTTATTTTATTGATTTATTTCTTTATTTAATGTAAAAATTGAAAGTAAAAATATTAATATGGATAGAATTGAAAATAAGATCACAACTGAAAAAAACATATTATAGTCTATTTGATTTGAGAATAAAAGATCTCTTATTAAATTTATAAAATGGGTAAAAGGATTAAATAGTATAATAGATTTTAGAACACCATTTATATTATCTATTGGAAAAAGTGCAGAACTTAAAAAAAATATTGGCAATACTATAAGAGTCATTATAGTTTCATATATTACTTCATTTGGCATTTTTAAACTTATAAAATAAGCTAATCCAGATAAAAAGAAAGCATTTAAAAATATTAATACTAATATACAAAGAAATCCTATAAATCCAGAACTAATAGTCACATTAAAAAATAAAGATATAAAAAACAATATAAAAATTTCTAAAAATGATAATAAAATAGCTTCTAATATCTGTCCAAGAATCATAGAAGATCTTTTTATTGGAGATATCAAAATTCTATAAAAACTTCCATTAGATTTCATTATGAAATTTATAATACCACCACTTGAACAAGAAGAAAAAGTCACTAAAAACATTATTCCAGGTAAAACAAAAGCAGTATAATTCGAAATATTAATTTTTTCCATTGTTTGAGATGCTACTGTACTATATAGAATTAACCATAAAAGAGGTTGAATTATTGTTATAATTATTGAAATTGGATTTTGAAATCTCCATTTCATATTTCTCAACATAATACTAAACATTATTATTCACCTCTTTATCTTTATTTATAATATCTATAAAAGCTTCTTCGAGGGTAGGTTTTATGATAGAGATTCCTTTAAAATCAATATCTTTTTTCAATAAAAGATTGTTTAAATCTTTAAAAATATTTTTTCCATTTTGAATACTTATAAATAATATATTTTGTTTTTTTTCATATCTTAGATTTAATTTTAAAATTTTATTTAAATCTTCAAAATTTTCAAGATTTTTTATATCTGTAAACTCTATCTTAATAACTCTTTTTTTTGTTAAATATTTTAGACTATCTGGAGATGATTGAATTATATTTTTACCATCTTTCATTATACAAATTTCATCGCTTAAATGATCAGCTTCTTCGAGATAATGTGTTGTCAAAAATATAGTAGTATTATAATTTTTGTTTATTTTTAATATTATATCCCATAATATCTTTCTCGATTCTATATCCATACCAGTTGTAGGTTCATCAAGAAAAAGTATTTTGGGATTGGATATCATATTTATAGCAATATCCAATCTTCTTTTAATTCCGCCAGAATAAGTTTTTGTAGGAAAATCTATATATTTCTCTAATTTTAATATATTTATTAAATCATTCATTCTACGATTAGATTCTTTTCTATCTATTTTATAAAGGTGGCTTTGAAATATAATATTTTCTTTTAAAGATAAATGATTATCTACAGAAATATTTTGAGATACACAAGCAATGTTTTTTCTTATTTCTTTTGAATTATTTATAAGATCTGTTCCAAAAATATTTATTTCACCAGAATTATATTTATAATAAGTTGTGAGTATTTTTATTAAAGTAGATTTTCCAGCACCATTTGGTCCAAGTAATGAAAAAATTTGTCCTTCTTTTACTTTCAAATCAAAATTATTTAAAGCTTTTACACCATTTTTAAATTTTTTCGTTACATTTCTAGATTCTATTATATATATTTTTATCACTCCTCTAAAATAGGAATTTGTATTAAAGTTATATAATTATCTTCATTACCTTTTAGAAATAATCCAGGTCCTTTCACAAAAATTTCTCTCCAAGGAGTAGACAATTTTAAATTATGTTCTTCGGCATAAATAGTTAATTCCTCATAACTTTTTTGTAAATTTGAATAAGAACCTTTATGTGTTTTACATAGAAATAAACCTCCTTTAATAGTTTTTGATTCGATAGAATTATTGTTGGGAATTTCATTTGTTGGAACACATAATTCTATTTTTGCCATTTGATTATTTTTATCAAAAAAATAATAATTAAAAAATGGTGCTCCATTATTTTGCCCTTTTATTGATTTAAATATCTTTGGGAAAAATTTATTTGCTCCTTTCAAAATTCCTTCATAATTAATTGATGCGACTTTTAATGGTTCTACATTTTCAATAGTTATAGATTCATTCATCAAAAAACCCCTTTCTTATTTATTTTTTATAGAAATCCACACTTCAAAATTTTTGCTTTTGTCAAAAGGATATACTTCAATATCAGGTAATTTACCATATTCATAATTCGAAAAAGGTAGCCATTCTTTAAAGAATTTAGTATAAATTTTTTGAACTGATTTTTCAAAATCTCCTTCTGACTTGAAAATTATCCAAGTTGATTTTGGTATATTAATTTCATACATATTTTTTGGAGCCTTTTTATTACTCGACACTGAAATATAATAGTAAATATATCTTGAATTTTTAAAATAATTAACTCCCTCTATAAAATACGCTTAAGTGAATATTTCATGATAATTCATAGAAATTAAAAAAAACAAAAAAATATAAAAGATAATAAATAATGAAAGAAAT
>NZ_JASUSU010000013.1:0-63501 GCF_030445905.1 Oceanotoga sp.
TAAAAATAAGCATGCTCTATAATTATTTTATAAATCAAAAAAACTCTGAGAAATAATAAACTCTCAGAGTTTTTCAAACATTAAAAAATAAGCATTGAAACTGTTATTATCAATCCTGAACAAAGTAAATCAACTATACAAAACCCCATTATATCTCTTGCACCAAGTCCAGCTATTCCAAGTGCAGGCAAAGCCCAAAATGGTTGTATCATATTTGTCCATGCATCTCCCCAAGCTATTGCTAGTCCAGTTTTAGCAGTTGAAACTCCTAACTCAATTGAAGCAGGCATCATAATAGGTGCTTGAACTGCCCATTGTCCACCACCTGAAGGAACAAAAAAATTTACTATACCGGCACTCAAAAAAGTAAACAATGGAAATGTAGTTGGATTAGATATACTTACAAACCAATGTGAAATCAAACCTGCGAGACTAACTCCTGCACTATTGGCTCCAACCATCATACCCATTATTCCAGCATAAAAAGGAAATTGTAAAATAATTCCTGAAGCTCCTTTTACAGCTTCTTTAACAGCATTAATATATCTCTTAGGTGTTTGATGAAAGACAATTCCAACAGTTAAAAATATAAAATTAACTATATTGAGATTCAAATCAAAACCATTAGTATAAAAATGATAAATAATATAAATAATCCCAAATAATCCAAGAATTATAGAAATTATTTTACTATTTTCAATTTTATCTGCTGGTGTCATATCTTTATTATTAATTTCAATTTCTTCATTTTCTTTTAATAAATCAGAATCAACGCTTACAACCTTATCAGCATCTGGATGCATAGCTCTATTTATAAAAGGAAGAATTAAAATGAGTGAAACAGAAATAAATATATTTAAAGGTGAAAATATAGTATTAGAAACCGGTATAGCTTCAGAAATAGCTCCAGAAGTCATTTCAGCAAGATTTGCTGTACTTGTGGCCAAAGTTAAAGGTATTGAACCTGAAATTCCTCCATGCCAAACCAAAAATCCAGAATAAGCACTAGCTATCAAAAGTCTATAATCAACATCCTTAACTTTTCTTGCTATTTCTTTTGCATAAAGTGCTCCTATAACCAATCCAAATCCCCAATTAAGCCAACAGGCTATAGCTGAAACAAAAGAAACGGCTAATATAGCTTGTGTCGGTGTTTTTATAAATTTGGTAAGACTTATCAAAAATTTCTTTATCGGTGGTGAACTTGCAAGTGCATGTCCCGTGACAAGAACTAAAGCCATTTGCATAGAAAAAGCCAATAATTTCCAAAATCCTGAACCCCAATGAACTATCATATCTATTGGACCTTGTTGAGTAAAAATCATTCCGAGAATCCATGTTAAAAAAGTTAAAAAAATCGCAAATATGAATGCATCTGGTAAATACTTCTGAACCAAATTAACACAAGCATTACTAAACTTTTTAAACATAAAACATCCTCCCTTAATAAAAATAAAAAGGACTGCCTGCAAAAATTTATAAATTATCAGAAACAGCCCCTTAATTTTTTATAAATTTATTTTTTTAAATATTGAAGTATTTTTGCTAATCAATAATAATTTAAATTTTCATATTTTTTAAATCTTTAGATATTATTAATTCAGCCCCAGTAGCTTCTTTAACTTCTTCAACTGTAAATTCTTCATTTATTTCTTTTAAAATAAGTCCATCTTCAGAAACTTCTATAACTCCCATTTCAGTTATTATTAAATCAACTTGTGAAGCTGCAGTAAGTGGGAGATTACAATCTTTTAATATTTTATGATTTCCTTTATTGGTATGTTCCATAGCAACTATAACTTTTTTCGCTCCAACAACCAAATCCATAGCTCCACCCATACCAGGAACCATTTTACCTGGAATCATCCAATTCGCAAGATTGCCTTTTTCATCTACTTGTAAAGCACCCAAAATAGTTATATCGACATGTCCACCACGTATTATTCCAAAAGAAACGGCACTATCAAAAAAAGCACCATCTGGTTTTATAGTGACAAACATACCACCAGCATTTACAAGATCTCTGTCTTCTTTACCTTCTTCTGGTTTTGGACCAAGACCAACAAAACCATTTTCTGATTGAAAAGTAACATCTATATTTTCTGGAACATAATTTGCAACTAAGGTAGGAAGTCCTATACCTAAATTAACAACATCTCCATCTTTTAATTCTTTTGCAACTCTTTTAGCAATGAATTGTTTTATTTCATCTCTATTCATACACTTTCACCCCCAACAATATAATCAACAAAAATACCAGGAGTCATAACAAAATTAGGATCCAAATCTCCTATTTCAACTAATTCATTGGCTTCTACGATAACTGTATCCGCAGCTGTTGCCATTATAGGATTAAAATTTTTTGTGGATTTATTATAAATTATATTTCCTTTTTTATCTACTTTATGACCATAAATAAGAGCAAAATCAGCTTTTAAAGGTTCTTCCAAAAGATATATTTCTCCATTAACTTCTATTTTTTGTTTATTTTCTTCTATTACTGTTCCAACACCGGTAGGAGTCAAAATTCCACCCAAACCATATCCAGCAGCTCTAATTCTTTCAGCAAGAGTTCCTTGAGGAACTAAATCTACTTCTATTTCTTTTTCATTCATCTGTCTTCCAGTTTCCTTGTTAGTACCTATATGAGAAGCTATTACTTTTTTTACTTGCTTGTTAAAAACAAGTTTTCCAACTCCATAATCGATATAACTGGTATCATTTGCAATTATGGTGAGATCTTTAACCCCTTTTTTCACTAATGCATCAATAATTTTATGAGGAGTTCCACATCCCAAAAACCCTCCAACCATAATAATTGAGCCGTCTTTAATATTTTCAATAGCTTCTTCAATTGAAATAAGCTTATTCATAAATACACCCCCGTGATTTATAATTTTGACATTTATATATGAATCACTTATCAACACCCAAAATAATTATAAATCATAATACATAAAATATATAACTTGATTATCAAACAATTAACTATAAACTTTTATTTTTAATTTCAATTAAATCAATTAATTTCAATAATTCAAAACTTTACTAAGAAAAAAATATCAAAAAAAAACTCATATCAAAATTGATATGAGTTTTTTATTTATTTTTAAGAAACAGTATTAAGAATTTTTTCTGTATTAAATAATTTTGAAGTTGCATAAATTAATAAAGAAATAAATCCAACATTAACTATAATACTTATACTAAAGCTTAAAATGCTCATTTGATTTAATAATATATCTTTAAGACTAAATATAGAATTTATAACAGGTATAAAATAAATAACAAGGTTCTTGGTTGTATCCATTTGCATAGTAACAACCCCTGCTACTATAACTAAAATATATATGGGAGATATATATCCAGATGCCTGTTGTAAATTTTTTGCAAGACTGCCAAGATAAACAAATAATGAAGCAGCTATACCAGCTAAAGCAAGTAAAGATACGAGTAAAGCTATTATATTAGATAAAGAAAAAATTTGTATACTTCCCATTTCACCAGAACCAAATAATAGAGAATTAAGAGAAAAAGCCAATACAAGTCCCGCAAAAGAAGATATGGCATTTAAAAGACCTGAAAAAACAACATACATGACTTTTCCCATAGCTATAGAAGTTCTTGAAACCTGATTAACAAGTAAAGAGGCAAGAGAACCACGTTCTTTTTCACCTGCAGTAGTATCAAGTGCTATACTCATTGCACCTGAAAAAACATATATCAAAATCATGTATGGTATTAAAACAGAGAGAAAAAAGTTTCCTTTTGCCTCTTCTGGAGCTGTATCAACCTCTTCTATACTCAAAGTATTTAATTTATTTAAACTGAGGTTATAAGAAGATAATTTTTTATCTGTTAGATAATTTTCATATTCAGAAATAGAATTTCTTATAACATCAAAAGCATGTTGATTCTTAGTTGAATTAGAATTATAAAACACTTTAATACTCGCCTTATCACCAGGATTAAAATTATTTGGAAATACTATTTTTAAATCTTCTTCTGGTGAATATTGATCAACAACTTTGAAGTTTAAAGATCTATCCAAAATACTCAAAAACTCTGAATCTTCTATATTTTCAATGACAATATTATAAACCCTTTCTTCGGCATCTTTTTCTTGAAGTTGGCTAACATAACCTATTGAAGTAAATATCAAAGGCATGAGTAAGAGTGGAAGAAAAAATAAAGAAAAAATAGTTCTTTTTTCTTTAAAAATATTTTTTAATTCTTTTTTGAAAATAACAACAGCATCTTTAAACATTCTTTAAAAGCCCCCTTTCAACAGCCAACTTATAAAATACTTCTTCAAGTCTTTCTTCATCATATTTACTCAATATATCATCAAAAGTACCATTTTCGACTAAAGAACCATTCATTATTATTCCAATTTTGTCACAAAGTTTTTCTGCTTCTGACATTATATGAGTAGATAAAATAATAGTTTTCCCTTTCTTTTTAAAATCAAATAAAAAATCAACGACTATTTTAGATGCCAATATATCAAGTCCATTAGTAGGCTCATCAAATATTATTACATCTGGATCATGTAATATACTAACAGCAATAGAAGCTTTTTGTTTCATTCCAGTTGAAAGTTTTTGAACTGGTTTATCTAAAAAATCATTCATCCCTAAATATTCTGAAAGTTTTTCAATTTGAGTTTTTATATAACTATCATCAAGATGATTGAGTTCACCAAAAAATTGCATAAGCTCTCTCGGAGAAAGATTGCCGGATAATTTCATATCACTTGTCAACAAACCTATAATACTTCTAACTTTATTTGATTTTTTTAAAGTATCATAACCATTAACGCTGATACTTCCCTTATCTGGTTTCAATAAAGTAGCAATACATCTTAAAGAAGTAGTTTTTCCAGCTCCATTAGGTCCTAATAATCCATATATTTCTCCTGGTTTGGCTTCAAAAGAAATATCTTTTAAGACTTCTATCTTTTTAGATTTTTTACTCTTAAAAGATTTATAAATGCCATTAACCTCTACCATCTTTACACCCCCAAAAAATATTCATCAAAATTCTATTGATTAGAATCAAACTCAACAAACTCTTTTTCATAAATCATATTAAAACTATAAAAATTTTTTTCATCAGCATTACCTTTTACATTAATTCTGTAATTACCCTTTGGTACATCTATAATACTATAATTTCCTTTAGAATAAAAGTTAAAATCTGAATCAATTATAGAATCACCATTTTCATTTACTATACTAAGATTAATATCTGATTCTTTATTACTTTTAAATTTTCTTAAAAGAATTTTGCTATCCTTTAAAACATTCATTTCATGATTTAAATCTATAAATTTAGAAAAAGATACATTAGAATTGAAAATATCGAATTTGCTATTATTATTATTAAAATTTACAAAATCTGTGTAATGGCCTATATTAAAATCATATGTAGCATTTTTTTCTGAATATCCTTCAATATTTAAAATGTATTCTCCACTGGGAATTTTTAACTCTTCATAATCTTTTTTTTCATTTTTACCTTCAGTTTGAAAAATAATAGTACCATTTATATCTAATATTTTAAAATCTACACTTAAAATATTCTCATCTTTATAAGCATTGATAAAAATGATGGTATCTTTCTCAACATTCATAGTTTTGCTGAGTGAATAAACCCCTTCAAAAGATCCTTTCATATCATAAACTTGCAAAAAATGATTCTTACCTTTCACAAAAGCCATAGTAAGAGTTAAAACAAAGGCACATAAAATTAGAAAAGCAATACCTTTTTTATTCATAAAATCACCTCATATTATTAATTTAAAAATCTTAATATTTGAATTCTAATTTTTTAATTAAAAACTTATTAACAAATATAACTAAAACATTCATCAATAAGAGAAAAGAAATCAAATGAACTCCAAACATATTCATCAATATAAATCCACCAATATAATTTACAAATAATAAAATCAGTGAAGCTATAAGACAAAAAATACCAACAACATAATACCAACCATATCTCTTACCTATAAAAGAAATAAAATTAATCATATTAACTATGAAAAAAATACCTATCAAAGAAAATACTAAAATTATTCCTCTTTCAGATATATCTTCCATAAATAAAACAGAATTTATTACAGCTGTAGAAAACAAAGTAATAACGACATTCATTTTAAAAATGGATGAAAAATAATATTTTCTTGGCAATGACAACATCATAAAAATATCTATATATGTAGTTGGTGCCATTACAGCATAAACAATAGCCAATGTAATAGAAAAAATAGACATATTCATAATCACAGTACCAGATATATCGCTAAAAGTTATATTACTATACCCATCAAATAATAAAGATAAAACCACATTAAATATAGTTATAGCAAAAAAAATCAAAAAGAAGATTTTCGCATACTCCAAAAACATCTTAAAAAGAGAATTAAAAACTATTTTACTCTTATTATTTTGCATCATCATCACCACCATTAGTCAAATAATAAAGCAATTTTTGAATACTTATTTTAGATACTTCTATATCATCACTTTTCATATTAAAAATCTCTTCTTCTGTCAATCTTCCTTTAATTGCATAAGATGCGAGACTTCCAAGTTTTTCAACATTTAGTATTTTATGAAAATCTGTATACTTATTAATTTTACTTTCTCTTCCCTGCAATAACCAATAAATTTCTCTAAGAGATTCCAAATCCTCATCTATAATTATTGAACCATTATCTATGAAAATGACTTTTTCAAACATACCCTCAAGCTCATTTATAAGATGTGAAGAAATTATTATAGTTCTTGGATGTTCCATATAATCTTTTTGAAGTTCAGAATAAAAAACTTCCCTCGCAACTGGATCTAAACCAACATAAGGTTCATCAAATAAAGTAATTTCTGCCCTACTTGCAAGTCCCATAATTATACCTACTGCTGTTTTCATACCTTTTGATAATTTAGAATAATACTTTTTTTCATCTATTCTAAACTTTTTTATTAAATATTTAGCATAATCATTATCCCAATTCTTAAAAGATTTAGAGCAAAGTTCAAAAAAAACATTCATTTTAAAAACATTACTTGTTTCAAACGCTTTTCCAAGAGTTTCTCTTGCAAGACAAATATTTTCGACAACAGAACTATCTTTAGATAAACTCTTATCTCCTATAAAAATATCTCCTTTACTCGTTAAAAGTTGATTAGCTATTATTTTAAGTAAAGTGGTTTTTCCAGCACCATTTCTTCCAATAAGACCATATATTTTATCCTTTTCAAATGAAAGATTAACATCTTTTAAAGCAGCAAAATCATCATAATACTTATACACTTTATCTATTTTTATACTTTCTCCCATCATATATCCTCCCCATATTTTCTTATCATATCAATAAGATCTTCTTTAGTTATACTCAACTTCTCTGCTTCTTTTATCATTTTAAGAATATATTCTTCAAAAAAATTCTTTTTTCGTTTACTTTTTATCATATTTATTGCCCCCTTTTTTACAAACATTCCCAATCCTCTTTTTTTATACAAAATATCATCTTCCACAAGAAGATTAAAACCCTTTCTTGCAGTAGCGGGATTTATTTTAAAGGTTTGTGCAAGTTGATTCGTTGAAAAAACCTGTTCTTCCTCTTTAAAATCTCCCTCCAAAATCATATCTTCTATCATTTCAGCTATTTGTAGAAACAGAGGCTTAGTTGAATCTTCATTTAATTTCATAAAGCACCTCCTTAGTTAGTAGTTTAGTTAGTCGGTTGAGTAACTAACTACATTTTTATTATATACTAAAAAAAAATTAAAGTCAACTATTAAAATAAGATATTTTAAAAATATAACATAAAAAAGCATACAAAAATACATAATGTATTCGTAACATATTTAAAATATAAAAAAATTATAATAAAAAATAAAGTAACATTTACATTACAATATGTATTCGTTCTATTATCAGGGATTATTCTTGGATCTAAAAAAGCTTTATTATCTCAAACAATTTATTTAATAATTGGACTAATAGGAATTCCCATATTTTCACAAGGTGGTGGAATTTCTTATGTATTAAACCCAACTTTTGGTTATTTAATTGGTTTTTTAGCATGTTCCTATTTAATTGGATTATTTTCAGAAAAAATAGTTATAAAAAATTCTTTAGCTTTATTTTTATGTTCCTTACCAGGTCTTATAATAATGTATCTAATAGGTATTATATATTTTTTCTTGATAATGAAATACTATTATGCAAATGAAATAATAATAAAAACATTTCTAATAAAAATAATTCCTGATTTCATAATGGATATAGTATTAACTTATTTAACAGTTCTTATAGGAATAAATATAAAAAGGAGACTTAAAATTGATAAAAAATTTATTTGAAAAAGTATTACAAAATATCGATATAAATAAAGAAGAAGCAATTTATTTAATAAACTCTGATTCAGAAGAACTATACTATTATGCAAATAAAATAAAAAATTATTTTTGTGATGATAAAGTGGATCTTTGCAGCATAATAAATGCAAAATCTGGAAATTGCACTGAAAATTGTAAGTATTGTGCTCAATCGGCTAAGTACAAAACAAATATAAAAATTTTTCCTATGATAAAACACGAAAAAATACTTTCTGAAGCTAAAAAAATAGAAAAAAATAATATTAAAAATATATAAAAAATTAAAAAAAGAAACAAATTTAGAGCTTTGTGGTTCTCTTGGATTGTTGACTTATGAAATGGCTTTAGAACTTAAAAAAGTTGGTATATCTACCCTACATAATAATCTTGAAACTTCAAAAGATTACTTTTCTAAAATATGTACTACTCATACATATGAAGATAAAATAAACACTATAAAAAATATTCAAAAAGCAAATATAAAAGTTTGTTCTGGTGGAATAATAGGTCTTGGAGAATCTATAATAGATAGAATAAATTTAGCTTTTGAACTTAAAAAATTAAATATAAAATCAATACCAATAAATATCCTGACGCCCATAAAAGGAACTCCTCTAAATAATATAAAAATATTATCAAAAAAAGAAATTTTAAATACCATATCAACATTCAGATTCATAAATCCAAAATCTAATATAAGATTTGCTGGTGGAAGACAATTATTATCAGACAATGGAAAAAAAGGCTTATTATCCGGAGCTAATGCCATTTTAACGGGAAATTATTTAACAACAACTGGAAGTAATATAACAAAAGATATAAATATGATAAAAGAATGTGAATTAAAAATATGATAAGAATATTTATAACTTCAACAAATACAGAAATAGGAAAAACATATATATCATCTTTAATAATAAACAAATTAAAATTAACCCATAAAATAGAATATTGTAAACCTGTTGCAAGCGGTGGAGATGAAGATATAAATTATATAAAAACAAAAACAAACATTAAAACACATAATTTTTATACATTTAAAACCCCCGTTTCACCTCATCTAGCTTCACAAATAGAACATATAAAAATATGTCCAAAAACAATAAAAAATAAAATATCAAAAATAAATACAGAAATACTCTTAATTGAAGGGGCAGGCGGTTTAATAACTCCAATAACAAAAAACTATCATATATATGATTTAATAAAAGAAACAAATTCAAAACCAATATTAATAACTCATACAAATATAGGAAGTATAAATGATACATTGCTAAGCATTGAATTTATGAAAAAAGAAAATATACTCCCAGTTGGAATTATATTTAATAGATACAATAACCGTTTTTTTGAAAAGGATAATATAAACATGATAAAAAACTATACAAAATTACCAATAATTGGAATTATAAATGAAAATAATGAAAATAATGATAAATCAAAAAAAATCATAAATATAAATAAAATCATTAAAGAATGTGAAATAATATGAAAGAAAATCATATATGGTATCCATGCACTCAAATGAAAGAAATTGATTTAAACCCTCTTCCAAATATAAAAAAAGCAAAAGGATCATGGCTAATAGATAAGAATAATAATAAATATCTCGATGCAATATCTTCATGGTGGGTAAATCTTTTTGGACACAATAATCCAGAAATAAAAAAAGCCATAAATAAACAGTTAAATAAATTTGAACACATAATATTTTCAAACTTTACCCATGATCCTGCAATAAAATTTACAGATGAACTTGTAAAAGTACTTCCAAAAGGATTAGAAAAAGTATTATTTTCTTCTGATGGTTCATCAGCTGTAGAAATGGCTTTAAAACTATCTTTTCAATACCATAAACAAATAAATAATAAACAAAAAAATAAATTCATTTCAATAACTAACAGTTATCATGGTGAAACCATAGGAGCTTTAAGTGTAGGAAATATAGACATATTTACAAAAACCTATAAACCATTGATAAAACAAAATATAACTATACAAGGACCCGAATGCACAAACTGTATATATAAAAAAAACAGACTAAATTGTAATGCTGAATGTTTTGAAAATATAGAAAAAGAAGTACAAAAAAATCATAAAAAAATTTCAGCAATAATAATAGAGCCAATGGTACAATGTGCAGCTGGAATGAAAATTTACAACAAAACATATTTAAAAAAGATAAGAGATATATGTAATCAATACAATATAAATTTAATAGCTGATGAAATTGCCGTTGGGTTTGGAAGAACTGGAAAAATGTTTGCTTGTGAACATGCAAATATAAGTCCCGATATAATAACCCTTTCAAAAGGTATAACAGGCGGATTTCTTCCTTTATCTGTTACAGTATGCACCAAAAAAATATATGATGCATTTTATGATGATTATGAAAAAAACAAATCATTCTTACATTCTCATTCATACTCTGGAAATCCTATTGCATGTGCAGCTGCTCTCGAAACTTTAAAAATATTCAAAAACCAACAAATTCTAAACAAGATAAATCAAAAATCTTTATATATGCAAAAACAAATAGAACAAAATTTAAACAATATTCCTAAATTAAAAGAATATAGACATATAGGTTTAATTCATGTGATAGAAATAAATAATAAAAACCCAAGATTTAATTATGAAATTCATAAAAAAGCTTTAAAAAAAGGGCTATTAATAAGACCTATTGGAAATAATATATATTTTATGCCACCGTATACAATAAAAAATGAAGAAATTGATTTTATAATACATATATCCTCTGAAATATTGAAAAAATAAAGAAAAAATACATGAAATTAAATTTTAAAATTATTAAAAATTATTATATAATTTAATATACTAATGAAAAATGGGGGGTTTAAAAATGGGAGAGTTTAATTATCCGAAAACAAAAAAAGTAAATCAAATTGATGAATTCTTTGGAGTAAAAGTAAAAGATCCATACAGGTGGATGGAAAATGAAGATGATCCAGACTTAAAAATTTGGATAAACCAACAAAATGAAATTGTAAAAGATTATATGAAAAAAATACCTTATAAAGAAGAAATAAAACAAAAAATAAAAAATATAAACAAATATACAAAATATATGCCAACAACAAAAATAGGAACAAAAATAGTATATAGACAAAATGAAAATCTTCAAAATCAAGACATAATAAAAATGTATGATGAAACAACTGATGAAGAAAAAATATTAATAGACTGTAATGATCTTTCAATAGATGGAACAACAACTGCATATATAACGAGCAAATCAAAAGACAACAAATATATAACTTATAATATTTCAGAATCTGGATCAGATTGGCAAAAAATTAAAATTAAAAATATAGAAACTAATGAAGAATTAAAAGATGAAATAAACTGGGTAAAATTTGGAATAATAAGTTGGTATAAAGATGGCTTTTATTACACTGGTTATGAAAAACAAAATAAATTATCTTCAAAAAATGAATCTATGAAAATATACTATCATAAACTAAATACCTCACAAGAAAATGATGAAATAATATATCAAGACTCAGAAAATCCTGAACGTTTTGTTCTTGCAATGGTGACTCATGACGAAAAATATCTCATGATAATAACAACTACAGGGACATATGGTGAAGAAATAAAAATCAAAAAAATAAACTCCGAAGAAAAAGAAAAATTATTATTTGAAGGGTTTGACTATGAATACCAATATATAGGAAACATAGAAAATGAACTTCTTTTCATAACCAATAAAGATGCCCCAAATAATAAAATAATAAAAATAAATCCAGAAACATTAAAAGAAAAAGATTTTATAAAAGAATCAAATTCAAAATTAGAATACATAACAAAAACAAAAGATAAATTCTATATAAACTATCTCGAAGATGTACAATCAAAATTAATACAATTCGACATAAATGGAAAATTCGAAAAAACAATTCCTTTACCTGATAAGGGAATAATATTTGACTTAATAGGTAATCAAACAACTACAAAGATATACTATATATTCTCATCATTAACATATCCAGAAACAATAATGAGTTACGATTCAAAAACTGGAAAAACAGAAATATTCAAAAAACCAGACACATCTTTTAATTCAGAAGATTATATAACAGAACAAATATTTTATAATTCAAAAGATAATACATCAATTCCAATGTTCATAGTAAGGCATAAAAACACACAATTAAACTCAAACAATCCAACGATATTGTATGCATATGGAGGATTCGATATATCTGTAATGCCAGTATTCAATCCATATAAAATTCCATTACTTGAAATGGGAGGAATATATGCAATAGCAAATATAAGAGGTGGAGGCGAATATGGCCAAAAATGGCATAAAGCTGGAATGATGCATAAAAAACAAAATGTTTTTGATGATTTTATAGCTGCCGCAGAATATCTAATACAAAAAAAATATACTTCCAAAGAAAAACTCGCAATTGAAGGAAGATCCAATGGTGGTCTTTTAATAGGGGCTGTAATAAATCAAAGACCAGATTTATTTAGAGTTGCCTTTCCAACAGTTGGGGTAATGGATATGTTAAGATTTCATAAATTCACAATTGGTTGGGGTTGGAAAGTTGAATACGGATGTGCTGAAGATGATAAAGAACAATTCAACACCATTTATAAATACTCACCTTTACACAATATAAAACAAACACAATATCCTGCAATAATGGTTAGAACAGCAGATCATGATGATAGAGTAGTACCTGCACATTCATTTAAATATACTGCAACACTTCAAGAAATATCTCAAAGCAAAAATCCAATCTTAATAAGAATAGATACAAAATCAGGACATGGAATGGGTAAATCTATGGAAAAATTAATAGATGAAAATGCAGATACAATAGCTTTTATGCTTTATAATATGGAAATACAAAAAATATAATAAAAAATAAAAATAATCTCTCGTTTAAAACGAGAGATTATTTTTAACATCATTGAAATCTAAAATTAAAAATTTAAAATAAAATTAGGTTAATGACTTAAATGGTTAACCATTAAACCAAGAAATAATGTAATTTCAGAGGTGATAAAAATAAAAATAAATTATTCAAGTAATACTCCACTATTCATACAAATTGCTCAAGCAATAGAAGATGACATAATTTCAGGAATATATAAAGAAGATGAAATGATAATATCGACAACACAATTATCAAAGCTTTTAAGCATAAACCCTACAACTGCAGTAAAAGCAGTTGGACTCTTAAATGAAGAAAACATATTATATAAAAAAAGAGGCGTTGGAATGTTCGTATCTAAAGGAGCATTAGAAATAATAATAGAAAAAAGAAAAAATGAATTTTTCAACAAAAAAGTCAAAGAATTTTTAGATGAGGCTTTCAAAATTGGATTAAATACAAATCAAATAATAGAAATATTGAGAAAGGAAAGTGAAAACAGAAAATGAAATTAAAAGTAGAAAATCTCACTAAAAAATTTAAAAAAATAAAAGTATTAAATAACTTAAATATCTCAATAGAAAGCAATGGAATATATTGTTTACTTGGAAGAAATGGAGCGGGAAAAACAACACTATTAAAAATAATAAGTGGTTATATACCAAAATATGAAGGAAACATATATATAGATAATATAAAAATCCCAAAAGGTCAAATACCAAAAAATCTATGCTTCATTGAAGAAAAAGTAAAGCAATTAAATAAACCAATAAAAGAACTATACAAAATATCCTCTACATTCTATGAAAACTGGGATTATGAACTCGCCAATGAACTTTCTGAAAAATTTAATTTGGATTTAAATCAAAAATTCAAAAAACTTTCTTTTGGAATGCAAACAATAACAAATTCAATAATAGCTTTATGTAGCAACTCCAAAATAACGCTATTAGATGAACCAATGCTTGGATTCGATTCAATACTAAGAGAACAATTCTATGAATCTATAATAGAATCCTATCAAAGATCTCCAAAATTAATAATAATATCGACACATCTTATAGATGAAATAGCAAATTATTGTGAAAAAGTAATGATTATGAATTCTGGGAAAATAATATTAAACGAAACTATCGAAAACATAAATGAAAAATCATTTAGCATAATAGGTGAAGCAAAAGAAGTTGAAAACGCCATAAAAGATTTAAATATATTAAGCAAAGAATATGTTTCAAACTACATGCATGCAACATTATATGATGAAAACACTCAAAATTTGACTGGAAATTTCAATATAGAAAAAATATCTTTACAAAAACTATTTGGAAAAATGGTTGGAGGAAAAACTAATGAATAGATATATAAACTTTTCAAAAATAAATATAGAAAACTTAAAACTACCATTAACCATAACTTTTATGGTATCTTTATCTCAATTAATCCAAATGGCAATAATGCTAATAATACAAAGCACAGATAGTATTATAATAGGAATAGGAAACTTCTTTCTTATGAATCTTGTGATGTTTCCAATATTCACCTCTATAAAAAATTTCAGAAAATTCTTAAATCTTGGTATGAAAAAAGAAGATTTCAAATATGGAAAGCTATTTTTCTATACAAATGTTTCTATAATAACAGCCCTACTAAACATACTTTTTTATTTCATAGAAAAAAACTTATTAATAAACACTTCATTAACTTATATAAATCTATTAGATATATTTGGATGGTTCAACTTTGGATTAATAGGATGTATAATATATCAAACTTTTGCATATCTCGTACTAATGTATTTTGTTGATTTTCTAACGATAAGTAATCATCATTTAATAGGTTGGATAACAAGTGGAATATTGATAGCTTTTGTATCTGTATTCTCATCTATAAGGATATTAAGAATATGGTTTGGACAAATGTTAAAATTCATATTATTCAATGAAAACATATTAATGCAAATAATAATAGACTTATCCATAATAATAGCACTATTTATAATAAACAATTGGTTTATACAAAAAAAAGAACTCTAAAAATAAGGTGATTTAAGATGAATTTAAATAAAAAATGGTTCAAATTAGACAATGCTGGAAAGTTATATTCTTCAACAATATCATCAAAAGCAACAACAATATTCAGAATATCTGTATATTTAAAACAAAATATAAATATAAATATACTTGAAATATCCCTAAAGAACACTTTAAAAAGATATCCATACTTCAAAGTAAGACTAAAAAGGGGACTATTCTGGTATTACCTCGAAGAAACAGACAAAAATATACCCATACAAAAAGAAACATATTATCCATGTATGAACTTTAATTTTAAAAAATCAAAATCTGTGCCCTTAAGAATACTATATTATAATAACAAACTATCTCTGGAAATGTCACATGTATTAACAGATGGAAATGGAGCTATAGAATTTTTAAAATTGTTATTAGCACAATATTTTGAAATTAAAGATCAAATAAAAATTAATATACCTTCAGATATACAAATATCCGAAGAAACAGAAGACTCTTTTCAAAAATATTATAAAAGAAAAATTCCTGGAATAAAAATAGGAAAAACAGCTTTCCATTTTTCATTTAAAAAAAATAAAGAATCAATATATTCGGTAACAACCGCAAAAATAGAAACAGATAAACTATTAAAAAAATCGAAAGAACTATCAGCTTCAATAACAGAATTAATAACGGCTTTGCAAATAAACTCAATAATAGAAATAATCCAAAAAAATAAATATAAAAAAAGACCTGTTTCAATAAATATTCCTGTAAATCTTAGAAATATATATCCATCAAAAACTATGAAAAATTTTTTTATAAGTATAACTCCTACAATAGATCCAAGACTCGGAGAATTCACATTTGATGAAATACTTCAATATACAAAAAATTATATAAGACAAAATACAGATAAAAAATATTTAAATCCAATAATAACCAGAAATGTAAAAAATCAAAAAAACATATTATTCAGTATATTTCCTTTGAAAATAAAAGATATTGGAATGCCTTATATATATAAAATATTTGGAGAAAAAAATTACACCACAGGTTTTTCAAATCTTGGAATATTAAAATTTCCAGAACAAATTCAAAAAAATATAGAAGAAATAGAAGTAATACCTCCACCAAGTGAGGGCAATTTAATAAAATCAGCATTAATAACAAATGGGAAATACACCTATTTAACTTTTGGAAACCTAACAAAAGATGAACAATTTGAAACCACATTTCTAAAAAATTTAGAAAAATTAAATCTAAATTATGAATTAAATACAACAAAAAATAAAGAAAAATACCCAATTTTCAAATTAAATGACAAAAAACAAAAAAATAATTCAACAAATATAATATTAGAATTTCAAAAAAAATTTCACCTAAATTAAAGATAGGGAGTGAAAAAATGATAGGAATAATATCTGATACTACAAGTGATGTACCATCTTCAATATTAAATACAGAATTCTTAGAAGTAATATCTGCTAAAGTAATATTAAACGAAAAAGAATATAGAGATGGAAAAGAAATTCAAAATGAACAAGTGATAAAATTTATGGATGAAGGTGGATTCCCAAAAACATCTTTACCTTCATACAGTGATATCTCAGAAGCATTCAAAAGACTAATTTCAAAAGGATACAAAAAAATAATATCTATAAATGTCTCCAGCAAACTAAGCGGTACATATAATATGTTCACAAATGTAAAAAAAGATCTGCAAAAAGAATTTAAAGACATAAAAATAGAACTAATAGATTCAAAAAGCGTCTCTTTAGGATCGGGGTTACTGGTAAAAAAAGCTTTAAACTTAATAGAAAAAAACACTCAATTTGAAGAAATAGTAAAAGAAATAAAAAATTCAATAGGTAATAAAATAAATATAATGTATACTATTCCTACATTAAAATATTTAAAAGCAGGTGGAAGAATTGGAAAAGTATCGGCAACAATAGGAGAATTCTTAAATATAAAACCCATAATACCGGTGAATAATGAAGGTATATACTATACAGTGTCAAAAGAAAGAGGATTAAAAAGAGCTCAAACAACTATGGTAGATAAAATGATAGAATGGTCAGATGGAAACATTCCACAAGAACTATATATAGGAAAAACAGATAACACAGAAACAACTATGTCTACAATAGAAAAAATAAAACAAAAACTAATAAACAAGGGTATAGAAATTGAAAAAATAAAAACAGAACAAATCAATCCTTCGCTTCTTTCACACACAGGAAAAGGATTGATAGGAATAACCATATTAAAATCTTGATAAATAAAAAGGGGGATAAAAATGAACTTAAATGAAGCAATAAAGAATGGAAGAAAATTTTTAAAATCTCATCATGATGAAATAGAAGAAAACTTTCAATCAGATCAAAACAAAAAAATACCTCAGCCAGCATTAGAAAAAGAATATGATAAAAATAAAGAAATAATTGAATTAACACCAGAAGAAGAATTTGATTTTGACGAAATAAACTTAAAAGATTTAATAAAAAATAGAAAAAGTCATAGAACATTCATTGATAAACCTTTAAGTTTAAAAGAACTCTCTTTTTTGTTATGGTCGACACAGGGAACTAAAGAAATAATAAAAAATAATTATGCCGCATTAAAAACAGTTCCATCGGCAGGTGCAAGGCATCCTTTTGAAACATATCTATATATAAGAAATGTAGAAAATCTCGAACAAGGACTATACAGATACTTATCTTTAGAACACAAATTATTAAAAATAGAAACAGGAAATTTTGATGAACAAATGCTAGAAGCTGCTTTAGGACAAAGAATGGTCATTAAATCTGCGGTAGACTTTATATGGACAGTAACACCTTACAGAACCGAATGGAGATATTCAATCCTCTCACATAAAATAATAGCTTTAGATGCTGGCCATATATGTCAAAATTTATACTTATCATCTGAACTAATAAATGCAGGAACATGTGCAATAGGAGCTTACTCACAAACAAAATCTGATGAACTTTTAAAATTAGATGGAAAAGAAGAATTTACAATCTATATGGCTCCAGTAGGTAAAATAAAATAATTGAGAGTCTGCATAAGCAGACTCTCTTTATCCCAAAAGCCTTTATTAATTACCTTTAAACAGCTTTCCCAAACTATCAGCTGTTAAAATAGCTGCATAGACATCATCTGCAGTCACATCAAAAGGCATATTATGAATAGTTTCACCTTCAACAGCAGAAGCTTCTGCAACCCTCATCAAAGCTTCTTTATTAATCTCTTCTATTCCAAGATCTTCTAAAGTAATTGGTAACCCTACATCAACACAAAAGCTCATAACTTCTTCTATCTCTTTAGTAGGAGCATTTTCTAAAACTAATTGAGTTAAAGTACCAAAAGCAACTTTCTCCCCATGATATAAATTATGACATTCTTCTAAAACAGTAAATCCATTATGTATAGCATGTGCTGCTCCAAGTCCCCCACTCTCAAATCCAATACCACTCAAATAAGTATTAGCTTCTATAATTTTCTCAACAGAAGATGTACAAACCTTTTTTTCTACTGCCAATTTAGCTTTAAGACCTTCATTTATTAAAGTATCATAACATAGTTTTGCTAAAGCCATAGCAGAAGTACTCGTCAAAGCACCTGTCATAGTTTTTGAATTAGAAGCTTTACATGCACGTGCTTCAAAATAAGTTGCCAAAGCATCACCCATACCTGCAACCAACAATCTAACTGGAGCATTAACAACAACTTTTGTATCAACCAAAACAACTGATGGATTAGTTGGAAGAATCAAATATTCTTCAAAAGCTCCATCATCAGTGTATAAAACTGAAAGAGCACTACATGGAGCATCAGTAGAAGCAATAGTTGGAACTATAACAACAGGCATTTCCATATAAAAAGCTAAAGCTTTAGCTGTATCAAGAGCTTTACCTCCACCTATTCCTATAATAAAATCGCAGTTATTTTTTTCACATAATTCTTTTAAACGATTAATCTCATTTTTAGAACATTCACGATTAAAAAGTTCAAATAAACAATTCTTACCTTTATTCTTAAAACTATTTTCAACAATATCTCTTGTCAATCTCATTCCAGAAGGACTTGCAACGATAAAAGGTGCATTTCCAAAAAAACTCACATGTGATTCAATTCTTTCAAGTTCACCATAACCTTGAATATATTTACCAGGAGAAATAACTATATTAGTATTCATAAAATCACCTCTAAAAATAATAAAATGCTTTACACTATAATTCTACTATATTTGTCATTTATAAACAGTAAAGAAGATGTTTAAAAGTCATGTATTAGAGAACAATTTCACAATCATAATTAAAATAATAAACTTGACATTAAAAAAATAAAATGATATCATAAACATACTAATGGTATGTTTGTATAAAAGGAGGTGATTTTTATATCAAGAAATAAGTATCCAGAAAAAACAATTGAAAATATATTAGATGTAGCTTTAGAACTATTTATAAAAAAAGGATATGAAAATACTTCTATTCAAGAAATTGTAAATAATCTCGATGGGCTTAGTAAAGGCGCTATTTACTATCATTTTAAGTCTAAAGAAGATATTTTAAATTCCGTTGCAGAAAAAATTTATTCATCAACAAATACAATTATGATGGACATAAAAAATGATTCAAATTTAAATGGGTTAGAAAAACTGAAAAAAATGTTCTCTATTTCTTTAAAAAATCCAAATCAAAATAAAATGTTTTCAGTTGCACCCAAATTGTTAAATAATCCAAATATTCTTGCATTGCAAATGAAAGAAATTATAGAAAATACAGCCCCAAATTACATAAAACCAATCATAGAAGAAGGAATAAAAGATGGATCTATTAAAACAGATTATCCAAAAGAATTATCAGAAATAATGATATTAATTTCAAATATATGGCTAAATCCTTTAGTCTATAAAAACACAAATGAAGAAATGTTGAATAAAATAAAGTTTTATGATTATTTACTTAAACAAATAAATATAGATATTTTTGATCAAACCATGTATGATCAAATAGTAAAATTAAATGAATTATCAAATAAATAACTGTCAATTAATTTGACAGTTATAAAAAAAACATCATACATACCTACGGTCGGTATTAAAAGGAGATATTTAATGAATAAAAATTTTATATTCATTGTTATAGGACAAATAATTTCTATTTTTCCAATGATAATAACTTTAATTATCTCTAAATCTATAATAATAAACTATATAATTATTTCTATCATGGGATTTTCTATAATGACATTTGCAACAATGTTCAGCATACAAATGATTACTTTTGTTCAAATTCAAACCCCTACTGAAATTTCTGGAAAGGTTATATCTTATCTTTTAGGTTTTTCATTATGTGCAATGCCTATTGGTCAAGCTTTATATGGAATATTACTTCAAAATTGGATTTCAACTCCTTGGATAGTATTAATAATATCTCTTTTATCATCTTTAATAATTTCATTTTTTTCTAAATTTACTTTTCAAAATTTATAAAAAAACTCCAAAAAAGATATTGTGATAAATTACAGTATCTAATTTGGAGTTTCTATTTCATTTAAAAATCTTTTCTATATCTTCAGAATAATACTCAATAGTTTCAATTGTTTTATATATTTTATTCTTCAAAATAATCTTCAAGATTATAAGGTGAATAAATACCTTTATCGGTAACTATCCCAGAAACAAGTTTAGGTGGAGTTATATCAAATGAAGGATAATAACCTTTTACACCTTCCATAGCGGTTTTAATTCCCATTGCTTGAGTTACAAAATCACCATCTCTTTCTTCTATTTTTATAGTTTCAATAGTTGGATGTTCTTTATTAGGAATTCCAGTAGCAAAATAAGGTATATTCCAATAATTTGCACAAAGTGCTATTTGAAAAGTTCCAATTTTATTTACAACATGTCCATCCATAGTTATTGCATCAACAGCAGAAGTAAAAAGATCTACACCCTTTTTTTTCATAACATAACCTGGCATATTATCCGTTATTACAGTCACATCTATCCCCATATCTTGAATAACACTCGCTGTAAGCCGAGATCCTTGAAAATAAGGTCTTGTTTCAGCACTAAAAACTTTTATTCTATTATTATTTTCATTACAAAGCCTCATCAACATCCCAACAACGGTTTCTCCGAAACATTGAGTCATTATAGTTCCATTTTTAGGAATTTTTTTATACAAATATTTAGCAACTTTTTCATACCTCAAATATTTTTTATTTGCTTCATCTATTGCTACTTTTAGAACTTCTTCAACTGCATTTTTTCTATCAGATACCATTTCTAAAGCCTTTTTATGACAATTAAAAACTGCTTTTTTCATATTTTCAACAGTAGTAGGTCTTGAATGACATAAAGTATCAACAGCTTTATCAACATAATCTATATATTCATCATCAGAAAAATTTTTAGCTTCATTAACAGCCAGTACCACTCCCATATTAACTGCTATATAAGGTCCTCCACTTTGAGTAACCATATCTTTAAGAGCTTTTGATACATCTTGATGATTATTACAAATTTCATATCTTATTTCATTTGGATAAACTCTTCTATCTAAAATTTTTACTTTTTTATTTTCATACCATGCCACATTTTCATATCTAAGCATGAAAGCTAAATTCTTATCTGCTCTAAACAAAATATCCCCCCTCAAATGTTGATTATAGCATCTAATGCAATTTCTATAGTTTTATCAACAGTTTTAGTCAGTAAATCTGGATCTTGTTCACATTCATCTGCAGCATCTAAAACATCCAATGCATTACCATCAACCGATAAAATAGAACCTGCTTTAACATCGAACATACTTGCAGCTGTATACAAAGCTGCAACTTCCATTTCAAGGGCAATTGCTCCTGCTTTAGCTTGTAATTCCGTATTTGTTGGCATAATTCCTGAATAATATGCACCTTGAGTCACAATTATTCCTTTAAAAACTTCTACATTTTTATCTTCTGCACTTTTCATCAATGCATTTAAAACATCAAAATCAGCTACTGCTGGAAAAGATTCTGGAACATATATATTTGATACACCTTCTTCCTTTGAAGCCGCAGTTGCAACAACTATAGTTCCAGCTTTAATTTCTTTTTTCAATCCTCCACATGTACCAACTCTTATAATATGTTTGGCTCCACCTTTTATTAGACTTATAAAAGCAAGCATAGCCCCACTCGCACCAACTCCATGAGAAGTTATGGTTAAAGGAACCCCTTTATATTCACCATAAAAAGACCAATATTCCCTACTTTTATTCAATACTTTTTTATTATCTAACATATCAGAAATTTTTTCTGCTCTTTCTGGATCTCCACAAACTATTACTTTAGATGTAACTTCACCTTTTTTCAACTTTATTCCAGGTAATAATATATCCTTATTCATAATTTTTCCCCCTTATAATATTTATAAAAACTTTTATATTTCAATTTTATATTATAAAAAACAAAAAAAGTTAAAATCATATTATAAAATTATCACTTATAAATTTAATTATACAATATATAATATAAATAATAAAAATGAAAATATATTAAGAAAAATATAATAAATCTATTGTATAATTATTTAACAAAATTATTATATGGAGGGAACTTTATGAAAAAAATATTAATCTTTTTATTATTAATACTTTCATTAACAATATTTTCAAGAAATCTTCTTTTCATTGGAGATAAATTCATAGATAAAAACTTAGAATTAAAAAATGAAAACTATGTGTTAGATGTTTTAAATAAAAATATAGATGAAGATGATGAAATAGAAAAAATAATTTTAATAGGTGAAAAATCATCTAAAACAGATATTTACAGCGATAATTTAAAATTAATCATCTATAATAATAAAAACATAAATATAATTGAAAACATCATAAATGGCGGATATGATTCAGAAATAAATATATATAATGAAAAAGAATCAAATCCAAAAATAATTATAAAAAACTATACTGGTGGTAGTGGAAACTATCAAAATGTATCTATAATAGATTTAAAATCAAAAAAAATTATTTTTGATTCTAACATAAATAGATTTAATATAAAAGGATACTTTTTAAATGACTTTAAAATATCACTTTCAATTAATGAATTTAATTTTATTATAGACTTAAATAATAAGAAAACTAAATATATAAATGAAAATCTTTATGATGAAAATGGAACCCTAATAAATCAAAATACATCCTTGATGATAGGAGGAATTTCACAAATAAATACATTAAATTTTAATAGATCCATAATAAACATATCATTCGGAGTATCAGGTTTTTATCATGCGGATAGAATTGGTTACTTAAATATAATGATGAAATATTCAAATAATGATTGGGAAATTTTAAGCATAAGTTTTGATAAAATATTATATTCAAAATAAAAGAGATATGCAATTGCATATCTCTTTTATTTTATCAACCTTATTATTTCTTTTATAAATTGTTTGTATGTAACACATTCTGTTAATTTATAAGCATTTTCTTCCTCTAACAATAATACTATCAAATTATCATAAACATCGTAAAATATTTCTCTCTAAAATTTCATTGTAATCAGATTTTTCTATATATCCTTCCTCTTCCATAATTTTCGTCATAAATCTCAAAGCTTCTTTATCATTTTTAAACTCTAAATTTCTATAAAAAAATTTTGGATTTGATATTTTTACCAAATGTCTTTTAAGTCTTATCTTTTTTTTATTTATTTTAATTTTTTCTATTTTTTCTTTTATCATATCTATATCTTTATAATTTATAAAAGGAGTTATAATAACTGTATTTTTAGGAATATTTTCAAATATTGGAACTATTGAAATTAATAAATCAGATTTTTCAATTTTGTCAACTTCATCTATTGATGTTATAACTTTTTTTATTTGCTTTCTTATATTAGCTGCCATAAATCCACTGGATGCTCCAGAACCACAAACTAATAAAACATTTATATCTTCCATATACATCTCTCCTTCAGAATAAAATATATAATCAAATTATAGGAAAAACAAAAAAATTAATCAAATAAATATTTTCACCATAGAAGTGAAAATATTTACCAAAAAAAAAGACATCTGAAAAAATTCAGATGTCTTTTTTAAAAGTTATTAAAGTTCTATATCTATTATCACTGGCATATGATCAGAAGGATATACTCCATTCCAATTATCCGGCAAAATAGCATGATTTATAACTTTAACATTATTTTTTATAAATATATAATCAATGAGGGGAAAATCATTTATGAGTCCTTTTTGAATATTTTCAAATATCTCTAAAATTTTAAAATTATGAAAACTAAAATCACAACCGTAATGTTCATTTATACTCATATATCTCGAATCTTTGACAAAATTTTCAGATTTTCTTGTAAGAATTTTATAAACCTCACTGTTAGGAGTATTATTAAAATCTCCGGTCAATAAAACTGGAAATTTATTTGCAATATTTTTTATATTATCCAATAAAAGATAAGTGCCTTGTTCCATAGCTTCCTTCCCAACATGATCGAGATGAGTATTAAAAAAATAAAAACTATCTCCTGTTTTTATAACTTTAAATTTTGCCCATGTTACTATTCTTATACAAGCTGCATCCCATCCCATACTGCCTTTAACTTCAGGAGTCTCCGAAAGCCAAAAAACTCCCCAATCTTCGAGTATAAATTTATCTTTTTTAAAAAATATTGGTCCAAACTCCCCTTCTTCTTCTCCATCTTCTCTTCCAACTCCGACATAATCATATCCTTTAAGACCATTTTTTAAAAATATCAATTGATCTTTCAAAACTTCTTGAAGGCCTATTATATCAATATCATGAAATCTAATAAGTTCTAAAACCTTATTTTTTCTAACTACCCATGAAGTCAAACCTATATCATCTTCATTCTGATATCGAATGTTAAAACTACCTATCCTAAACATAGACTCTTTATTCATATAACATCCCTCTTTTATAATGAAATTTTGTGAACTTTTTAATTTATATATACTTTTTATTATATCTTATTTTCAAATAAATTATACCATAAAACGCTAAATCTTTTCACAAACTATTCTTAAAACTATATTAAAACTATTCTTATATATAACATTATTTTATTCAATATTATAATTTTATTAAATATAGTTTATACAATAAAAAAAGTCAATCTTTATTTTTATAAAGATTGACTTATAAATTAATGTCCGCAACATCCACCTTCATCTGAACCACAACATCCGCCTTCATGTTCATGTTCTCCATCACCGCATCCAGAACATCCACCACAACTACTTTGTTGGCTCATCAACATTTGAATAAACTGATTAACAACCTCTTCAACAGTTCCTTTAGCATCATAAAAAACCTTAATTTTAAATTCAGCTAATAGTTTACACATATCTTCACCTATAGAATCAGCAATTACAACATCTGTTTGATTTTCACCTATATATTTAGCTACTTTTTCATCTTCATCATCTTTATGAGGATTTTCAACAACACTTATTCTCGATGACTCACTCTCAAGGTCAACAAAAGCAAAATATTCTGATTTTGAAAAATTTTCATTTATATTTGATTTTATAGAATCATCACTTAAAACAGGCATTACTAATCTCATAAAACACCTCCAAAAATATTTGTAATTCAATTCTATCAATTAAAGATAACAAAAATAATAATAAAAAATAAAAAATCCAGAGCATTTAAATACTCTGGATTCATAAACTAATAATAAATATTAGTTTTCTATTTTCACAATAGACTTATAGGGTTTAAATTTTCATCAATGATGATGATCATGATTACATCCATAAGTTTCATCATCTTCAAGATTATTACTTAAATAATCTTCCATTATTTGTTTAAGATTACCGCTCACTCCTCTGTAAACTTCTATATCAAATTGATTAAAAAATTCAACAGCTCTTGATCCAATTCCTCTCACAACCATAACATCCACATTATTTTCTTTCATAAGTCCTGGAATTTGACCAGGTGCATGTTCAGACAACGGGTTTTTTTGAATATCTATATCATATCCTTCATCTTTTAAAGTTATATAGCCAAAATAAGGAGCATGGCCAAAATGTTCACTAATAACAGAATCTTTTCCATTATCATCCAACAAAGGCATAGCTAATTTTTTCATATTTATTACCTCCATAATTTTATATACAAAATAAATATATCACAAAAAAAAATATATTTCATTTCTAATTATTCTAGATTAGAGACTATTATAAGAAATTATTACCAATTAAACAAAAAAATCTTTTTATATGTTTATTTGATATATATAATTTTTTTATATATAATATATATACATATCAAATAAAAATTATCTGATTTAAAAAGGAGGATTTCTTATGCCTAATGGAGATGGAACAGGACCTTTCGGTGATGGAAGAAGAAGAAACGGTGAAAAATGCACAGGTAGAAGAAAAAATAGTTTAAGAAACGAAAACATAGAATTTACAGGAAGAAGAGGTAAAAGATGCAGCAAAAATGGTAGAGGTTGGAGAAATATAAATAATAAGGAGTTTGAATAAAATTGAAAATTGCCGTTTTATCTGGTAAAGGTGGGGTTGGTAAAACTTTGGTTTCTACCAACCTTACCAATATTTTGTCTAAATATACCAAAATAGAACTTTTGGACTGCGATGTTGAAGAACCTAATTCAAATATTTTTTTTAATTTTGAATTCAATAAAAAAGAAAAAATAAATTTATTAGTCCCAGAAATAGATAATCAAAAATGTACAAAATGTGGTTTATGTGCAGATAGTTGTCAATTTGGAGCTATAAACGTTTTTAATCATGGAGTAATGGTATTCAATTCTTTATGCCATGGTTGTGGAGTATGTTCAATAGTATGTCCGCATGAAGCTATATCAGAAAAAGAAAAATCTATTGGAACTATTGAATATGGTCAAAAGAATAATATATACTTTGGTCAAGGGCTATTAAATATAGGAGAACCTTCTGGTGTAAAGATAATAAGAACTTTAAAAAAACATTCAAAAAATATAAATCTTCAAATACTTGATGCTCCTCCAGGTGCTTCATGTTCAGTTGTAGAAACATTAAAAAATATGAATTATGCAATAATAGTTACTGAATCTACTCCATTTGGATTTCATGATATGAAGTCTGTAATTGAAATATGTCAAAAAATGGGATTAAAAATGGGTATAATAATAAATAGATATGACAAAGATTACACCGAAATAGAAGAATATTTAAACAAAAATAATATAGAAATACTCGAAAAAATACCTTTTTCTAAAGAAATAGCTTTGATGTATTCAAAAGGTGAATTAATTTCACAAAACGATAAATACAAAATAATATTTCAAAATATTTTAAATAAGATAGGTGTTGTCCAATGAAGCAAATATCTATTGTAAGTGGAAAAGGCGGAACTGGAAAAACTACATTGAGCGGTGCTTTGAATTTTTTATTTCAAAATAACACAGCAGCTGATTGTGATGTTGATGCTTCAAATTTATACTTACTTTTGAATCCAAAATTAAAAAAACAATATGATTACTATGGTGGAAAAAAAGCCTTCATTGAACAAGACAAATGTATAAAATGCGGAAAATGTCAAACATTATGTAGATTTGATGCTATTGATTTTATAAATGAAGAATTCAAAATAAATGAATATTCATGTGAAGGATGCAATTTATGTGTTCTAAAATGTCCTGTTAAAGCGATAGAATTAATAGATAATAGAGCGGGAGAATACTATTTATCTGAAAATAAAAAAATGAAAGTAATTCATGGTTCTTTAGAACCTGGAGAAGAAACCTCTGGAGGTCTTGTTGCAGAAATCAGAAAAAAAGCCATCGAAGTATCAAAAGAAGAAAAAACAGATTATATAATAATAGATGGAGCTCCTGGGATGGGATGCCCAGCAACCTCTTCAATAACAGGCGTAAACTATGTAATAATAGTTACAGAACCAACAAAGTCAGGTATTCATGATTTAAAAAGAATAATAGATACAACCAAACATTTTAAAAGAGAGTTTGGAATTGTTATAAACAGATTTGACCTAAACATTCAGAACACTGAACTAATAGAAAAATTTTGTAAAGATAATGGTATAAAACTTCTTGGCAATATATCATTTGATGAAACTGTTTTGAAAGCAACACAAAAACAAAAAAGTATAATCGAATATGATTCTAAAGCTAAAGAAGATATAATAAATATATTTAATAATTTAATGGAGGAAATATCATGAAAATAGCTTTATGTTCAAAAGAAAATAAAAAAGAATCTTTAGTAGATGATAGATTTGCAAGATCTGAATACTTTGTAATATTTGATGATGAAAAAAAAGATTTTAATTTCATAAAAAATAATTCAAATACAGAACATGGTGCAGGACCAAAAGCAATACAATTTTTAGCAGAACAAAATGTAAATATAATAATAGCTCCACCACTTGGTAAAAATGCTACAATGGCAGCTGAAGGATCAAAAATACAAGTTTATTTACAAGAAAATAAAAGTATTGAAGAAAACTTAAAAGCGTTTAAAGAAAATTTATTAAATAAACAATAATATCTTTCCTTCCTAATTTAAAAAAAATAAAGTATAATTTTATAAAAGATAATTAGGAGGGATTAAAATGGCCGATATTATAGACTATAAGATAGTTGGAGATGATATGCAACTCGTAGAAATAGAACTCGATCCTGGTGAAGGAGTAAGAGCAGAAGCGGGTGCAATGATGTATATGGAAAATGATATAATGATGCAAACAAACACAGGAGGAGGATTATTTAGAGGTTTAAAAAGAATGTTTACAGGCGAAAGTTTTTTCATAACCAACTTCGTACAAAATGGTTCTGGAAAAGGTCATGTAGCTTTTGGAGCCCCTTATCCTGGAAAAATAGTTCCTTTAAATCTTACAGATTTCAATGGTACTTTTATATGTCAAAAAGATAGTTTCTTATGTGCTGCAAATGGTATTGAAATAGAAATAGAATTAACAAAAAAAATAGGTACGGGTCTATTCGGTGGTGAAGGATTCATACTTCAAAGGTTACAAGGACATGGAATGGCTTTTATACATGCAGGTGGGGCTTTAGTAGAAAAACAATTAAATGCTGGAGAAATATTAAAAGTCGATACTGGATGTATAGTAGGATTTTCAAATTCAATCCATTATGATATAGAATTTATTGGTGGATTTAAAAATGCATTATTTGGTGGGGAAGGTATGTTTCTTGCAAAACTCTCTGGACCTGGAACTGTATATCTTCAAAGCTTGCCTTTTTCAAGACTTGCAGATAGAATAGTCGCTGCTTCAGGATATTCAAATAGAGGCGAACAAAGAAATTCTGGAACTGTTGCTGGAGACATAATAGGTGGATTTTTTGGTGGAGATAGAGAATATTAAAAAAACTTAAATAGCTTAAGCTATTTAAGTTTTTATTCTATATAGATATATTCATTACTGTATATATATTTAGAAGGCTTATAATAAATTTCCGTATATTCAACCATATCCCCATCAACATCATATGAAACTCTTGTTTTTTTTAGCAAAGGAATATTATCCTCTATTTCAAATGACATATCTGGCAAATCTTTGCCTAAAATTGCCTCCATATAATCAACAGATCTTCTCAAAACTATATTTCTATCATTAAAAATTTCATACAAAGAAACTATAGACTTTGGATTCTCAAGTAAATCCTCCAAATCGTATTTACAAGATACATATGTATCAAATTCCATGATTATCTCTTTGTTAATACTTCTTTGTCTTTTCAAAAGATAATAATGAGAATTAGTTGGAATTGCTTTATCAAAAGATTTGATATCTACTTTTACTCTTTTAAAAGACAAAATTTTAGTATGAAGCTCTATATTCATATCTCTCATTTTTTGAGAAAAACTTTTAAGTTTTATTTTTTCTTGTGTTCCCATACTTATATGTTTATTTATAACAAATGTACCTTTACCAGGTCTTTTATCAAGATAACCTTTTTTAGAAAGATCATCAATTGCTCGCCTTATGGTAATCCTACTAACATTATAAGCACTCATCAACTCTGGTTCTGGTGGTATCAATTCACCAATCTTATAAACTCCATTTATTATCTTTCTCTCTAAATCATCCATAACTTGCTTATATAAAGGTACCCCAGAATTCTTATCTATTCCTATCATAATCTCCATTCCCTTTCATAAAATTAAAATTAAATTTTTTCCAAGAATCTAAATATTTTAACATAAAAATTTCTTCTTCTTTAACTCTCGCCAATACATTCATATTTCCATTATTTTTAATATTTTTCAAAGCTATAGAAAGTTCTCCTTCATAACCTTCAGAATTCTCATTATCTATAAAAATATCACCTCTGTTTATATCATAAGAATTATTTTTAACACATATATTTTTAATCTTCTTCCTCGCTTCTAAAGTTCTTATAGTATAAACAGAATTATCTCCACGACAAGTATACAATGGAAATTCTAAATACTCCTTTTCTTTATCACTTATTCCTTTCATCGGTATTATATCAAAGCTTAAAATAGATTCTTCAAGTTCTGATAATTTTTTTATTTCATCTTCTTTTGCATAACAATTTCCTATTATAATTTTATCACTTAATTCCATATTTATTAAATGTTTAGCCTGAGTTACTATATCAAAATTTCTATGCATTTCAAGCATAGGTGTTTTAGAAATAGATGATTTTATTGAAAAATCTCCATTTTGTGAAAAAATAAACCCAGAAGTTTTTAACCCATTCAGTTTTGCAAAAGAAGTACTTTTAATATAATATTCTTCTGACAATCCAGTAAAATCTTTTGGATAATAATTATGTGACGCCCTTAAAAAACTTTTTCTTGGTCTATAACTTAAAACTTTTTCAACTATATTATAATCACTACTTATATTCAAATCAATAAATATACCAAAATCATTATAAGTCATCATAGCTTCTTCAAAACCACTAAAACCTTTATCTAATCTAATAGCATCCAAACCAATTTCTTTGATGAAAGAAATATCTTCATAATTAAGTCCATGGTCTTTAAAAACATCGAAATGTATATCTGCTGTTATAAAAAAACCCATTTCTTTTGCTATATTTATAATTCTCTTAGAATTCTCAAGATTTTCTGCAGAAAATAAACATAAAAAAAGTTCTGAAAAATTATATTTTCTAACCATTTCCAAATATTTTATATCATGTGATATACTAATATCATCAGGATACAATGCAACTCCAAACTCTATCATTTTATTTTCCACCTCATTTTTAAGCATTTTTTCAAATTTTATTAATATACCTATTTCTTTTTTATTAATTAGCCATAAAAGGTTATTATTTGAAAAAATGCTATTTTGTTTTTAAACATTATAACGTTATAATCTAATTGTAAGTTTTTTATTTTAAATATTTAAAAACTTTATAAAACAAAATCATTAAAGATTTATCCTTATGAGGAGGGAATTTTATGAAGAAAGTTTTTTTCATTTTATTATCCGTGTTAATGTTATTTTTATTAGTATCATGTGAAAAAAGCGACGAGAAAGATGGCATAAAAGTGGCTATGATAACAAGCCAAGGGGGACTCGGAGACAAATCATGGAATGACAGTGGTTATCAAGGATTAGTCAAAGCAAAAGAAGGTATGGACATAGAAACAAAAGTAATTGAACCAAAAGATGCTGCCGAAGGCGAAAAATTCTTAAATGATTTAGCTCAAGCTGGATACGATTTAATAATTACAATGGAATATGCTCATGGTGATGTTTTAAAAGAAGTTGCACCTAAATATAAAGACACACACTTTGCAATATTCAATCAAGTTGTAGATGTTCCAAATGTTGTATCGGTAGTTTTCGGAGAACATGAAGGTTCTTTCCTTGCTGGTGCTCTTGCAGCTTTAATGACTACAGATACATCAATTCCAAGAATAAATTCAGACAAAAAAATAGGTTTCATTGGTGGAATTCAATCACCTGGAATAGATAAATTTTTAGTTGGATATAGAGAAGGGGCAAAATACATAGATAAAGATATACAAGTAGTAGTAGGATATGCAAATAGTTTCGGAGATCCTAATAAGGGTAAAGAAATAGCTTCATCACAAATAAATAATGGAGTAGATATCATATATTCTGTTGCTGGTGGAACTGGTATAGGAGTTTTCGAAGAAGCTGAAAACAAAAATGTTTATGCTATAGGTGTTGACACAGATCAAGATTATTTAAAACCAGGAACAATTTTAACAAGTATGCTAAAAAGAGTAGATTTATCTATATATGAAATAATAAAACAACTTGTAGATGGGAAACTTCAAAATAATACTGTTATGACCCCTGCACTCGCACAAAAAGGTGTTTCTTTAACAGAAATGAAGTATACAAAAGATGATATTCCAGCAAAATATCTTGAAAGATTAGAAGAAATAAAACAAGATATAATAAATAATAAAATAAAGGTTACAGATATTACAGCAAAATAATTTAAGAGGTGTTTCTCAATGGAAATGATAATAAATACCCAAAAACTCACAAAACAATTTGGAGATTTTTTTGCAAATAAAGATATTGACCTTGAAATATATAAAGGTGATTTCCACGCTCTCGTTGGTGAAAACGGAGCGGGGAAAACCACCCTAATGAATATGCTTTATGGATTATACACTCCTTCTTTTGGAAAAATATTCATAAAAGGAAAAGAAATAAATATAAAAAACCCAAAAGATGCTATAAAACATGGAATAGGAATGGTTCATCAACATTTTAAATTAGTTGAAAGTTTATCAATCTTTGAAAATATTTTTCTTGGAAATGAAATAACAAAAAATAAAATGTTCATAAATTTTGAAAAAGAAAAAAAACTTGTTCAAAATTTAATAGATGAATATGGTTATTCATTCTCAGCAGATACTAAAATTAAAGACCTTTCTGTAGGTGAAAAACAAAAAGTTGAAATATTAAAAATATTATACCAAAATGCTGAAATATTAATACTCGATGAACCAACTGCCGTACTAACTCCACAAGAAGTAATAGAATTGCTGAACAACTTAAAAAAACTTCAAAAAAAAGGAAAAACAATAATAATAATAACTCATAAATTAAATGAAGTTAAAGATTTTTCAGACAATATAACAGTTTTAAGAAAAGGTGAAATAGTTGGAAAAGCAAAGACTTCTGAAGTAAGTATAGAAGATATTGCAAAAATGATGGTTGGTAGAGAGGTAATTTTAAAGGTTGATAAGGTTAAAAGTGAAATAGGAGAAAATATATATTCTATTGAAAATGTTTCATTAAAAAATAAAACAAGATCTCTTCTTGAAAATATAAACATACAAGTAAAAAAAGGTGAAATAGTTGGAATTGCTGGTGTTGAGGGTAATGGACAAACAGAATTACTCGGAATACTATCTGGAATAATAAAATGCTCAAATGGAAAAATAACTTTTAAAAATAAAGAAATAACATGTGAAGATCCGAGAAAAATAAGAAATCATAAAATAGGAATAATTCCAGAAGATAGATACGTAGATGGCTTATGTTCTGATATGCCGATATATAAAAATATGATTGCCGGATATCATTACTCTTATTCTTCACCAAAACTACATATTTTTAATTGGAATGATATAAAAAAGCACTGTGAAACTTTAAAAGAAAAATTCGATATAAGAACTAACTCAATTGAAGATAATGTGAGTTGTTTATCAGGTGGAAACGCTCAAAAAATAATAATAGCAAGAGAATTAAGTCAAAATCCAGAACTTTTAATAGTGAGTCAACCAACAAGAGGAGTAGATGTTGGTTCCATAGAATTCATTCACTCAGAAATAATGAACTGCAAAAAAAAGGGTATGGGAATTTTATTGTTTTCTTCTGAATTATCTGAAATAATGAACTTAAGCGACAGAATTATAGTAATGTATAAAGGAAAAATAGTAGGAGAACTAAACTCAAAAGAAGCCACAAAAGAAAAAATAGGATTAATGATGTCAGGACTAAGCGAGGAAGTGAATCATAATGATGAAAAAAATATTTAAATTCAATATAATGAAGTTTATAATTCCAATCTTGCTTGCTTTTCTCGTTGGAAGCATAATACTTTTAATATCAAATATAAATCCAATATCAGCTTTTTATAATCTCTTCATAGGTGCTTTTGGAAGTGGTAGAGCTTTTTTATCAACATTATACTATGCAACACCATTAATTTTAACTGGTACAGCAACAGCAATAGCTTTCAAAGCAAATCTATTTTACATGGGAGTTGAAGGAGCTTTATATATAGGTGGATTTTGTTCATCACTTGCCGGAATTTATTTTCACGGTCTTCCACCATATATACATATACCTATAGCTCTTTTAATAGGTATGATAACGGGTGGTTTATTTGCAATGATACCTGGAATTTTAAAAGGGATTTTAGATGTAAATGAGATGGTTACTTCAATAATGTTAAACTATGTTGCAATACTTGGAACAACCTATCTCGCATCTTTCCCTTTTAAAGCTAAAGATGCTGGATTTTCAGCAACTGAAATGGTAGAAAAATCTGCTGTAATCCCAAAAATATTTGACAGTTCAATGGTACATTATGGATTATTTTTGTCTTTAATATTTGCAATATTAATATATATAATGTTTAAAAAATCTACATTTGGTTATGATATAGAATCAATGGGAAAAAACGTAAATTTTTCAGAATCATGTGGAATGCAAACAGCAAAAAAAACAATATACATAATAACATTATCTGGAGCACTTGGTGGACTTGCTGGAGCAATGGAAGTTTTGGGAACATATAAAAGATTTATTGCTGGATTCTCAAGTGGGCTTGGATGGGATGGTTTAACAATATCACTATTAAGTAATAATAATCCAATAGGAGTTATATTCTCTTCTATATTTTTTGGAGGACTTTATAGTGGTGGTGCTCAAATGGAACTATTAGCAGATGTTCCAAGAACCATAATATCTGTAATACAAGGTCTAATAATATTCTTCCTTGCGGTTGACTTCACCGTTAAAAGATTCAAAAAAATTAAGAGCAGGTGAAAATGATGGAGATATTACATACAGCAATAAGAGTTACAACTCCGATAGCTCTTGCAGCTTTAGGAGGACTTTTTACACATAAAACAGGTGTTTTAAACATAGCTCTTGAAGGAATGATGTTGATGGCAGCCTTTATGGGTGTTGTTACAAGTTATTTCACAGGAAGTCCTTTACTCGCAATAATGGCTGCTTTTGGAGTTTCTTTAATAATAGGTTTAATATTCTCATTCTTTGGAATAACCTTAAAAGGAAACTTTATCATAGTTGGACTTGCAGTAAATATGACTGCATATGGAATAACAGCTTTTTGGCTTCAACAATGGTTTGGAATAAGGGGAATATTATCTTCAGATAAAATAATAGGTCTCGATCCAATAGATGTACCAATACTCAATAAAATACCTATAATATCTGATATATTCAATAATCATACACCAATAGTTTATGTATCATTTTTATTGTTATTGATAACTTATATAACCTTAAAACATACAAAAATAGGATTACATATAAGGGTAGTTGGTGAAAATGAAAACGCCGCAAAAGCCGTTGGAATAAAAGTAAACAAAATAAGATATATATCAGTATTATTAAGTTCCTTATACTGTGCATTAGCTGGAGTAAATTTATCTTTAGAAAGCTTAAATTTATTCGTCGAAAAAATGACTGCTGAAAGAGGATTCATTGCACTTGCTGCAATATTCAGTGGAAAAGGAACTGCACTTGGTACATATTTATTCAGTTTTATATTTGGTTTAGGAGAAACATTCCAAATCTCATTACAAATATTCGATGTACCTGGGTCATTAATACAAACAATACCATTTATATTTGTAATAATAATATTAACTTTTATAGGTATCAAAAATAAAAAAAATAAGATCAAAAGGGGGATAACAAATGACTAAAAAAGCATTAATAATAGTTGATATGCTAAAAGATTTTTGTGATGAAAATGGAAAAGCATACCATGAATCATACAAAAAAATAATCCCCAATATAAATGAAATAATAAAATCTGCAAGAAAAAATAACTGTCTAATAATTTTCATTCGACATTCTTATAGAGAAAACAAATTTGATAAAAGTCTTATAAATTTCGAACCAATATGTGTACAAAATACTGGTGGAGATGAAATAGTTGAGGAATTAGATTTCAACTCTAAATCAGATTACACAGTATTCAAAAGAAGATACAGTGCATTTTTTTCAACAGATTTAGATCTCATACTAAGAGAAAACAATATAAAAGAATTATTAATAACAGGTGTAAAAACAAATAATTGCATAAGAGCTACAGTTCATGATGCATATTATTTAGATTATACTCCATACGTAATAGAAGACTGTGTTTCATCAAAAGATCAACTATCACATGAAATAAATCTTAAAGATATAGATAAATATTTTGGTCATGTAATAAATAAAGAAAAAGCCTTAGAACTTCTTGAAAGAGGTGAAATATGACAAATAATATAGATATACTCGCTTGTGGATATCCAAGTTTAGACAGAATAATATATATAAATGATTCCCCTCAATTTCATAAAACAACGATAATAAAAAATGGTGATTATTCAAGAGTATATATGGGTGGTTGCAATGTAAACATAGCAACAATATTATCTGTCCTTGGAAAAACAGCCTTACCACTGATGAGAGTAGGAGATGATTTTGAAACATCCGGATTTAAAAATTTTTTAGAAGAAAGAAATGTAAATCTTGATGGAATAGAAAGAATTAAAAACGTGAATACATCTGGATCACTTTTAATAGAAGATCCTCAAGGAAATCATATAACTCTATTTTATAAGGGAGCTATGGATAGTGATTATAAAGTAAAAATAGATGAAATGCTCATAAAAAAAGCCTCATATCTCGTAATAACCGTCGGAGAATTTAATTACAATAAAAGAGCTGCGGAATTAGCTATAAAAAATAATATTCCAATAATATTCGGTATGAAATGTGATTTTGATGCATTTGATCATGACCTTTTAAAAAAAATAATACATAACTCAAGCATAATATTCATGAATGGTAGCGAAAAAATAGAAATAGAAAAAATATGTGACCTAAGCAAAATAGAAAATCTATTTAAAGACTCAAAAAAATTAAAATGTGCCGTAATAACTCATGGTAATAAACCTGCAGAAATAATATATTTAGAAAATGATGAAATAAAAAAAAGTTCAGTTGACATAATAAAAACAAACAATGTTTTAGACACAACTGGTGCTGGAGATGCTTATATGGCAGGATTTATATTTGGATTTTTAAATGGTGAAAAATATGAAAAATGTGCTCAAATAGGATCTACAATATCCTCTTTCATCATAGAAAAAAAAGGATGTCTTGAAAATATTCCTGACAAAAAAAGACTTGAAAAAAGATTAACAGAATATTATGGAGGTTGAACATGGAAAAAACATTATACTTACAAGTAAGCCCGGAAGAGATATCAAAATATGTAGTTTTATGCGGAGATCCAGGAAGAGTAGAAAAAATAGTTACAAAATTAGATAATTGTAAAAAAATAGCTTCAAATAGAGAATATTTAACTTATACAGGATTTTACAAAGGTATAAAAATAACTGCTACATCAACTGGTATAGGTGCACCTTCAGCTGCAATAGCAATAGAAGAAATGTATAACTGTGGAATGGAAGTTGCTGTTAGAGTTGGAACAATAATGGGCTTAAAAGATGATTTATTGGGAAAATTATTAATACCTTCTGCTGTAATGAAAGAAGATGGAACGAGCCCAACATATGCACCAAAAACATATCCTTCATGTGCTTCATATGAATTAGTTGAAATAATGAATGAAAGTTCAAAAGAATATGGTCTTGAATATAACAATGGAATAATATGTAGCATGGATGGTTTTTACTCACAAATGAAAGAATCTAAACTATCAAACAAGATGAAAAATAATGTAAATAAAACATTTGAAAATCTAAAAAAATACAATATAAGTGGTATAGATATGGAATCAAGTGTAATATTAACTCTAACAAATTTAATGGGAATAAAAGGCTGTATAGTTACTATGACAACAGTATTAGAAAACTTAAATGACTTTTTAAAAGGCGAAGAAAGAACAAAAGCCGAAGATGATCTAATAAACGTTGTATTAAATGGTATAGTAAAATATGCAAAAATTGAGGAGGAAAAAAATGAATTGGTTTGAAGAATTAAAAAATGGAAATTTTGTAATAGGAATGGTTCATTTAGATGCTCTACCTGGAACTGCAAACTTTAAAAACAATATGCCAGAAATATATAAAAAAGGTATTGAAGATGCTTTAGCATTACAAAATGGCGGAGTTAATGCAATAATGATAGAAAACTTTGCAGATATGCCATACAGTGAAACACTTGATTTATCTCAATCTGTAGCTTTATCAGCAGTTTCTGCAGTAATAAAATCTAAAACTAAAATACCTATAGGTATAGATGCAGCTTTCAACGATTATAAAAGTGCTTTATCTATAGCAAAAGCTATTGATGCTGATTTCGTTAGAATACCAGTATTCGTAGACACAGTAGACTCATTTATAGGAATAATAAAACCAGTATGTGATAAAGCTATAAAATATAGAAAAATGTTAAATGCTGAAAATATAAAAATATTTGCAGATATACAAGTAAAATATACTTCAAGAATAACCGAACAGTCAATTGAAGGATCGGCAAACATGGCAATAAGTTGTGGTGCTGATGCTGTAATAGTAACTGGTTCTCATACTGGTGGCGAAACACCTCTTGAATCAATAAAAAGAGTTAGAAATGCTATAAAATCCCCTGTGATAATAGGAAGTGGATTCAATAACCAAAATGCAAAAGAACAATTCAAATATGCTCATGGAGCTATAGTTGGAACAAGTTTAAAAACAGAAAACAAAATAGATTTAGAAAAAGTAAATGAATTGATGAAAATAATAAAAAAATAAAGGAGGAACAAAAAATGATGCGTCCAATGAAATTTGGTGGAGAACAATTAATGTTCGGTGAAAATTCTTTAGAACATTTAAAAACATTAAAAGGAAAAAAAGCTTATATAGTACCGGCAGATTTTTTAATAAATAGCGATTCACTAAATAAAATAGAAAGATATCTTTTAGAAGCTGGATTTGAAGTAAAAATCTTTGATGAAATAATAAACCCAGATCCAGATTTTGATATAGTTAAATCTGGGGCAAAAAAAATGTTAGAATTTCAACCTGATTTAATAGTAACAATAGGTGGAGGTTCGGCAATGGATGCTGCAAAATCTATGTGGGTATTATATGAACATCCAGAAGTAGACACAATAGAAAAATTTACAGCATTACATAATAATTTACCAAAAATGAGAAACAAAGCTATAATAGCAGCTATTCCAACAACAAGTGGAACAGCAAGTGAAGTAAGTCGTTCAGTAGTAATTTCAGATCCAAAGACACATAAAAAATGCGGTGTAAGTGATATGCAATTAATAGCTGACATAGTAATACTTGACCCAGAAATGGTCATGAGCATGCCAAAATCTGTAGCTGCATTTACAGGAATGGATGCATTAACTCATGCTATAGAATCTTATGTTTCAAAAAGAGCTAATTTCTTAAGCGATGTTCTCTCTGAAAAAGCTATAGAAGTGATATTTGAAAATATGTATGAATCATACAATAATCCAAACCCTGAATCAAGAGGAATGATGCACCTTGGATCATGTATAGCTGGAATGGCTTTTACAAATGTATCTCTTGGAATAGTGCATAGTATATCTCATACAATAGGAAGCCTTTATGGCGTTCCACACGGGCTTGGAAATGCAATACTATTACCTTATATAATAGAATTCAATATGCAAGATGAAAAAGCTAAAGAAAAATATGAATCATTGGCAAAAAAATTAAACTATACAAGTATTCTTGAAGAAGTCAAAAAATTAAATGATAAAATGAATATCCCCAAAAATTTAAAAGAATACATAAAAAATGATGAAAAATTTGAAAATCAAATAGACGAAATAACTCAAATGTCAATAAATGATGGATGTACAAAAACAAATCCAATAATTCCAGATTTTGATATGATGAAAAAATTAATATTAAAAGCTTATTATGGAGGAAAAAAATGAGTAATTGTAAATTTATAGGATACTTATCTTTTGGATATCCAAATATAGAAGAAAGTTTAAAAAGAGCAGAAGTATATGTAAATTCTGGTTGTGACATATTAGAAATAGATCTTCCAACAAATAATCCTTTTCTTGATAGCGAATTCATAGGAAATAGAATGAAAAAAGCCTATGAAAACTGTTCAAACTATGAAAAATACTTTGAAAACATACAAATATTGAGAAATAAATACAAAAATGTAGGTATGTTAATCTTAGCTTATGAACATACAATCATTGAATACGGTGTGGATAAATTCATAAACAAATGCAAAGAAACAGGAATTGAAGATATCATATTTGTTGGAAATAAAGATGAAAAAACAAAAAATGAATTAATAAAAAAAGGATTAAAAATATCAACATATGTACAATATCATCTCGATGATTTAGAAGTACAAAATGCATTAAACTCAAATGGCTTTGTCTATTTACAAGCGAAACCAGGGAAAAAAGGTTTCAAAGAAAATTATGAAACACTTAATGAAGTAATAAAATACTTAAGAAAAAAAGGAATCAAACAATCAATATACTGCGGAGTAGGAATATCAGAAAAAGAAGATTTTAAAATGGTAAATGATGCCGGTGCCGATGCAGCATTTGTCGGAAGTTCTTTATTAAAAAAAGAAACCTTTGAAGATATAGAAAACATGATAAAAACATGGAAAAATTATATAAAATAATCTTTGTAGTCTATTACAGTCTATTAATTTAAAAATATAGTTTATTTATAGTTTAATCAATTCATATATACTATATATAGTCTAAAAAAGTGTGCATAAAATTATGCACACTTATTTTTCAAAATTTTTAAGATACTTCTCAACTTTCTCTCCATCAGAATATCCCAATTCATAAAGTTTTTTAGAAGCTATTTTTTCTTTTTTTAAAGTTGTTATTCCAAAACATTCTTTCGGATCAACAATCAAAACCTCTCCAGTTTTTTCCATTTTTTTGAGTTCTTCAACTGCTTCATTATATTTTTCATTTCTTTGTTCTATTTTCTTAAAAGTTTCTGGATATTTCCTCAAACTATGTTTTATGAGAGACATATGACTCTGCTTTCCTTTAATATAATCTCTCGGTCTTGTTAAAACTACCACAACTCTGTCACATCCATCTTTAAAAGCTTTTTTAAATGGAACAGGTTCAGCAATTCCACCATCATAATAAGGAACACCCTTAACAATATAAGGTTTACAAACAGTTGGAACACAACATGAAGCCTTAAGTATATCATAATTATTGCGACTAACATCAGATTTATCAAAATAACGAGCTTTTCCTGTATTTGCTTCAGTTGCAACAACTACATATTCAGATTTAGATTCTTTAAACGAATCATAATCAACTGGATTTTCTCCACCTTCATTAGATAAATCCGAATATATATAATCAAAATCAAAAAAAGAACCTTTTATAAGCCAATTATGAAAACTCATATATTCTTTACGAAAAGCATATTCATAATAAAAAGGATAATTCCTTCCTTTTTGTTTTGCTACATATGACATGAGATTAGCACTTCCAGCAGAAACTCCAAGACAATAATCAAAGTCAATATTTCTTTCAATCAAATAATCATATACACCAGCAGAATAAATTCCTCTCATTCCACCACCAACATCTACAATACCAATCAAAAAAATTCACTCCCCCAATAATTATTATAATTAAATTTTATAATATATATGTTAAAATAAATATATATTACATATACTTGAGTATACCTATAAAAATTCAAAAAAATATCATCTTCTACCAATCAAAATAATAGAAGATGATATAATACATCAAATAAATTAAATTTTTTTTATTTCTATTTCATTTATAATATCTTTCAAAAAAATCAAATCAATATCACCAGTAGTTTTTGTAATGGCATTAGACATTCCACAAGCTGTTGCAAATTTTAATAATCTAATATCATCATAATCCTTTTCATAGCCAATCATAAAACCAGCAATCATAGAATCACCAGATCCAACTGGATTAATAACCTTGACCTTTGGAATCATAACCCTATAAAAATTATTTTTGAGTTTGGCAATCGCTCCATCCTCACCTAATGAAATTATAATATTTTCCAATTCAAGATTTTCAATCTCTTCAATAAAATTTTTCTGATTTAAATTTTTATTTAATAAACTATTAATTTCATCTAAATTAGGTTTTATAAGAAAAGGTTTTGCTTCAATTCCATTTTTCAAATACTCTCCACTGGAATCTAAAATTATTTTAATATCAAACTTATTAGAATACATTATCAGTCTTTTATAAATATCATCTTTCAAACCTTGTGGAATACTTCCAGAAACACTAACAAACCTTATATCTAAGTGTTGCTCCAAAATACTCTCAAATTTCTTTAAAAACAAATAAAAATATTCTTCAGTTATAACAGGTCCTTTCTCCAAGATCTCCGTATGAGACTCATCATCAGATAATATAGCTATACAATTTCTTGTTTCTCCATCAATATTCACAAAATCATTAATTATAGATAATCTGTCGAGTTCATCTTTTATATATTCTCCAGACTTCCCTCCCAAAAAACCCGTAGCTATTACATCCATATCAAGTTTTTTTAGAACCCTTGAAACATTGAGACCTTTACCACCAGAAGTTATTTTTTCATACTTTGTTCTATAAACCCCGTTTTTATTAAAACCTTCTACATAATAACTTCTATCAATTGAAGGATTCAGAGTAACAGTTAAAAGCAAATAAATTCACCTCTTTTAAAATTTTCCTTCACTTCCACAAAGCTTTATCTTTTTAATAACTATATCTCTCATAGCTTCTTTACCAGGAGTCATATAATTTCTTGGATCACTTTCATCTGGATGATCAACTAAATATTTTCTAACGGCTTTAGAAAAAGGTACTTTCAATTCCGTTGCTATATTAACTTTATTTATTCCATACTCAATACATTTAATAACATCATCATCTGGAAGATCTGATGCTCCATGGAGAACCAATGGAATATTCACTTTCTTATTTATTGTTTTTAATCTTTCAAAATCAAGTTTAGGCTTATTTTTATACAAACCATGTGCAGTTCCAATTGCTACAGCCAATGAATCTATATTAGTTCTATTTATAAAATCACAAACATAATCAGGGTTCGTCAAAAAAACTTCATCATCTTTAACTTCAATATGCTCTTCTCTACCACCAAGTTTTCCAAGTTCTGCCTCTACAGTGGCATTAAAATTGTGAGCATAATCAGATACTTCATGAGATATAATTATATTTTTTTCATATTCTTCCATAGAAGCATCTATCATAACTGAACCAAATCCAAGCCTTATCAAACTCTTAATTTCTTCTTTATCTACAAAATGATCCAAATGTAAAATAATCGGAATTTTATACTTTTGAATAGAAGCTTCAGCCATTTTAATCAAAAACTCAGCACCAGCATACTTCACAGTACCAGGAGTGGCCGCAATAATAACAGGAGATCTCAATTCTGCAGATGATTCTACAACAACTTGAAAATTTTCAAGATTATGTATATTAAATGCTGGAACAGCATAATTTTCATTCCTTGCTTTCTCGAGTACTTCTTTAGATGAAATCATATTTTCTCCTCCATTTTCAAAAAATTAATATTTTTTGATTCATTCAAATACCCTTCTCTACAAAGTTATTTTTATTATTTTTTAAATTAAACTCTTTTAAAGTATTTGGAAATTCTTTTTTCATAATACTTAAATTTTCATCAACAGAAGACATTCTATTCATAAAAATCTCAAGTAGTATTGGCAAATTAATACCACCAACAACCTTTACATTATTATATTTCAAAGATATTATAGAACTTTGTTTAAAAGGAGATCCTCCAGCAATATCACAAAGTATAAAAATGTCATCTAAATCTCTAAACTTAGTTATAGAACTATGAATTTTTTTATCTAAATCATCTAAATTTTCTCCATCTACAAAATTAACAATATCCACATATTTCTGTTTACCAATTATCATTTCTGCAGAAGATAAAATACCATTTGCAAAATTACCATGACTTGCTAAAATAATTCCTATCAAAATAAATCACTTCCTATACTATACCTATTAAATGACCAAATATTCCTATCAAAACAGTTATTCCTATCAACAAAATAGGTGATCTTCCTTTTTTTAAGAGTTTATACATTATCAATGTATAACCAAGAGGCAAAATATTTGGCATTATTTTATCAAGTAAATCTTTTTGAACATCAACTGTAGCTTTTCCAGCATGTATAACAGCTGTAAGATTAAAATTAATATATGAAGCAATTAATCCTCCAACAACTAAAAGCCCTAATATTCCTGCTGCTCTTGAAATTAATTTTGTATTTTCTTTAAGCTTAGTTATAGCACTAACTCCAGTATTATACCCATATCTCATAAGACCAAATCTCAAAGCAAAATGTACTATATTAAAAATAAGTAAAAATACAAAAGGTCCAGCAATACTGCCCTCTAAAGATATAGAAGCTCCAACACCTGCTGCGATAGGTAAAAGAGTCAACCAAAACAATGCATCTCCTATTCCTCCCAAAGGTCCCATAGTTGCTATTTTTATATTTCTTATAGTATCTATACTTTCTTTAGCCTCTTCCATAGCTATAACAATTCCCATTATAAAAGTTACTAAAAAAGGATGTGTATTAAAAAATTCCATATGCATTTTCATAGACTTCGATAAATCATTTTTATTTTTATGAATTTTTTTCAAACCAGGCAATAATGAATATAACCAACCACAAGCCTGCATTCTTTCATAATTAAAAGATGCTTGAAGCAATAAAGATCTCCATGCCATCTTATCCAAATCTCTCTTTGTAATTACTTTTTCTTTACTTCTATCTTCATATAAATTAGATTCCATCTGCATATTCCTCCTTTTTTTCTTCTTTATTAGGTTTATTTTTTTGATTAAAATAATCATACATTGCTATTGAAACTCCTATGAGTGCTACAGCTAAAATAGGAAGTTTTAAATAAGTTACTAAAATAAAACCTAAAATAAGAAAACCAACCTGTTCTTTTTTCAACATTATCTTCAAAAGCATTGCAAATCCTATAGCTGGCATCATTCCACCCGCAACACCTAAACCTTCAATAAGCCATGTTGGGAGAGCCTCAACTATAGTTTGAGCGGATTCTGCTCCTAAATAAACAGGTAAAAAGGCTATTACAGCATAAAATAAAAATAATCCCAAAATAGCTAAATAATTTATTTTTTCTATTCCTTTCAAATTTGTCTTTTCCGCATATTCATCCGCCTTATGCATAACAGGAGACATAATAGTAAACAAAAGTGTAACCATAGCTTGAGCAGCAACTGCAAAAGGAACTGCTATCCCTATTGCAACATTTGGATCTTGATTTGCCAAAATAGCTATAGAAGTTCCTATAACTCCACCAATAACAACATTAGGTGGTTGAGCTCCAGCTAATGGAACCATCCCCATCCAAACTAATTCCAAAGTTGCCCCAGCAATAATACCAGTAGTAACATCTCCTAAAATCAAACCAACAACAAGCCCAGTAACAACTGGTCTATGAATATGAGTCAACCCATTAAACAAATCAATACCCGCTATACCTGCCCATATAGCAATAAGTAAAGCCTGTAAAAACATTCAAATCCCCCCTTTAATTAAAAAAATTTTTTTATATCTTTACCAATTTCATCTGGAACTCTTTGTATAATACATTCAATATTTTTATCTGTAAGTTTTTTAAAAACATTCAAATCATTCTCATCTACTGAAACAGTAGAAGTAATCTGTTTTTTACCCTCAGAAAAATGCATATTTCCAATATTAACCTTCTTTAAAGGAACTCCACCTTCAACAAGCTTCAAAACATCTTCAGGTGTTCTAACAACTATAAAAATTTTTTGATGTGGTGCAGCTTTGTGAATAATATCTATACATTTTTGAATAGAAAAATACCTCGTTTGAACATTTTCTGGTGCCGCCATATCCATAAGACTTTGTTGAACTTGATCCTTTGAAACTTCATCATTTGCAACTAAAATCAAATTTGTTCCAAGATGATTACTCCAAGTAACTGCAACTTGGCCATGAATAAGTCTGTTATCAATACGTGTTAAAAGAATATTTGGTTCTCCCATGTCTAAATCCTCCCTAAGATAAATATTTTTATTTATAAATTTTTACTCCCTTAACCACCCTATTCACCTGACCATTTGGAGAAGGGTTATCGGGATTAATCTCTAACAATACAGAAGAAATAAAAGCATATATTTGAGCTAAAACTAAATAATCAAAATAAATAAGTTCTTTAATATTTAGATCCTCATAAATATCAGAAAAATCAAAATAAAATTCTGTATAATCCTTAATATTTTTAAATCCCTTAGGATCACAAATAAGAATATTTTTATAATTATTCTGAGACTTTATTTCATCAATTAAATCAATTTCATATTTATTAGTAAAATCATCTACATTCAAATAAAAAAATATATCTGTTTCTTCATTCAAAATAGACTTAGGTCCATGTCTAAATCCTAAAAAAGTTTCAAAAGAACTTTCTTTTCGTCCAGAAGTTAACTCCAAAACCTTCAATCTAGTCTCACGAATAAAACCTTTCAAAATATCAGATCCAAGAAAAACAACCCTATTAGATTTAAAATTACAAATATTTTTTATTTTCTTATAATCTTCTTCAATTATTTTTTCAGCTCTTTTAGATATTAAATTAATATCTTTCTTATATAATTCAAAATTATCAATATCGAATAAAATCATTGCTGATAAAAGCATTGAACTAAAACTTCCAGTCATAGCAAAGCCTCTATCATTTGACTTTTCAGGCATCAATATAGTTAAATCTTTTTCGCTGTTTTTAAACCTTTTATAAAGTTCTCCTTCATTATTACAAGTAATTATAATGTTGAATAAATCATCAATATAACTCTCTGCAATATCTATAGCAGCAATACTTTCTGGACTATTACCAGATCTACCAAAAGAAATTAATAATGTAGATTTTTCTCTCAATAAATATTTCTCGGGACTTGTAACCAAATCAGTTGTTGGTATATATTCACTAAAAATATTCTTTTTATATAATAAATATGGAACTAATACCTCTCCTATATAAGCTGATGTCCCAGCACCTGTAAATATTATTCTTAAATCTTTATCTTCTAATTTATTAAATAAATATTTTTCAAAATCTTCTTTTTTATCAATAAATATCTCTAAAACCTGTTCCCATAAAAAAGGCTGTTGACTAATTTCTTCTGCAGTAATAAAACCATTTTCTGATTCATTTATACAATTTCCAAAAAATTCTTTCATAATATCCACCTCTCCAATCATAATCATTATGTCATCATGTTGTTATTACCAGTTGTTCTTAAAAAATAAATAAGCATAAAAACTTATTTATTTTTCAAGAACTACATGGAATTTAAACTTATCTCCTCTTGCTATACTGGTAGTGTATTCAATAATATTATTATTTTCATAAGTTATTCTCTCTATTTTCATTCCATTAATATCTCTATTAACTTCTAAATATTTAGCTTCTTCTTCTCTTATATAAACTGGTTGAAAAACTTCTTCTGCTTTATTAAATTTAGCTTTAAATCTTTGCATAAAAATTTCGTACATTTGTGAATTTTCAAGATCTTCTTTTGTTATTCCAGGAAATCTATTATAAGGAACATACGTTGTTTCTATCATCATAGGCTCATCATCTGCAAGTCTAAGCCTTATAAATTTATAAATATTATCTCCAATATCAATATTCATTTTTTTTGATATTTTTTCATTACAATTTATTATATTAAATTCTATAACTTTAGAGGATGGCTTTTTACCTATTTTTTTCATCTCTTCACTAAAACTATAAAATTTTAGTAAATCTTGTTTAAATCTTTTAGGTGATACAAAAGTTCCCTTACCATGTTCAATATAGATATATCCATCTTTTTCAAGTTCTAATAAAGTCTTTCTAACAGTAGACCTACTAACCTGATAATAATCACACAACTCTCTTTCAGAAGGGATTTTATCATTCTCTTTATACATGCCAGAATCTATTTTTTCTACTATTATATCCATCAATTGATAATACAATGGAATTCTACTTTTTTTATCTATTTTATTCATTAAATTCCCTCCACTTATCATGTGGTAATTACCACTCTTTTTTATAATAACAAAAAATATGATAAACGTCAATTTTTAAAAAAAGGTATTATTAGTATTTAAATACTTTTTTTATCATTTTTCTTTTAATATCTTTAAATTATTATAAATTACTTTTTTCTTATTACAAAATGAATATGTTCTGCTTCACCTATAAAATATGGATCATGGCAGATCTTCAATTCATTGTTTAAAAGTTGTTCAAAATTCTTTTCAATAATATTTTCATCACAATCATCACAAATAACCTTACCAGCTAATTCAATCTTTTCAAAATCATATTTCTTACATATCTCTTCTATATCTTCCGCTGAAAAAGCCCTTGACGTAAAAATACCATCTTCAGATCCTATATTAGCTTTCTTTTTATCATATAAATAATTCAAAGCTAAAAAATCCCCTTGAGAAATTATTTGAGACATAAAAGAATAAAAACTATCAACAGAAGCAATCAAAATACCATCATTTTTCAAAACTCTTTTTATTTCTAAAAGAACTTTATCAAGATCTTCAACATAGCTTAAAACATCACCTTGTGCATTAATTATATCAAAACTTTCATCATCAAAAGGCATATCTTCTGCCAAAGCTTTAATATATTTAATGTTTTTAAAGTTTTTAGTCTTATCTTTACATATTTCAAGCATTTTTTCTGATGGTTCAAGAGCATATACCCTTTCAACTCTCTCAGACAACCAATATGTCCAATAACCAGTTCCAGCACCAAGATCAAGAATATGATATTCTTTTTTTATATATTTTTCTACAAGCTTTTTAGTTATTTCATTAAACAACATCCAATAATAATTATCATACTGTGTATCATACTTATTTGCTATCCTATCATAATAAATCCATGATTTCATCTTACAGCCTCTCTTAAACTTATAATTTTATAATAAAATTATAACATATATCGAATTTTGAAGTTTGTCATTTCTAAAAGATTATTATATAACCAATTACATATTTCAGATTAAATATCATTGCATTCATTCCTCACCTTTAGCTATTTGAATAGTTCCTTTTAAAAATCAATTCATAGAAAACATATTAAAATCATAAAAGCCAGACTTTAAAAATCTGACTTTTATGATTATTTGTTATTTTTATTTATTATTCTTTTTTATTATTATTGCCAAAATTATCAAAAGTATACCAGATATTAAAATTGGTAATTTAAATTTAAAATCTCCGTTAGACATTGAAAAAAGAAAAAAACTTTTCAAAAATTTATTCCCAGAAAAATTTAAAAGATAATACATCAAAGGTATCATATATGAAAAAATAAAATTATTTGTAATCGCAGATGAAAACATTCCAAGCCCTCCTAAAAACAAGGCATTTGAAAGTGTCCCTGTAAAATGAACTAAACTTATATCGCAATTTCTAAATTTCATATAATATAAAAAAAGTCCAAAAACAATAATTAAATATATAATAGAATATATAACTCTTATTATATAAATAAAATACAATTCAAACGGCTTTGACGAAATAAGTTCATATATTTCTTTATCTTGTTCTGAATCAAAAAGATTAGCTAAAATCAAAATACCCATGAGAGAAACAAACATCTCAAGAGGTATAGCAGAAGCCTCTTTATCTAAATTTGAAATCCCAAATAATACAGGAGTTAAAAAAATAGAAATAATTGAAATAAAACATTTTTTTAAAAAAGTATTGTTAAAATCTATTCTTAAAATAATAAATAACCTTTTGAAGAACTCAGGAGTGCTTTCTGAATAATCTAATTCCATGAATTATCCCCCTTCTCTTCAAATCATAAATTAAAACAGTTACAAAAACTAAAATTATAGACAATAAAAATAAAGAAACTCTATTAAAATATAAAGTATTTAAGTTATCAAAAAAAATCTTAGAATTTCCCAATTCATTATGACGAGGTATCAAAGAATACTTCAAAAAGCCACCTTCCATATAAGCAACTCCAAAATTTAAATCTAACCAATGCCAAAAAAATTGAACTAATATAGCAATGGGAGTCTCTGTTAATTCCGTTAAAAGCATTCCAACAGCTAAAGAAGCCATAACAGTTGGCAATACCCATACAAAATCATATTTCAAAGCTGCAAAATAATCCAATTCAAACCCTTTATACAAACCCCATGTAGGAATATTTGAAATATAAGATAAAGCAATAACAATAATCATATAAGACAAAACTAAAGCAAAATATCTATAAAAAATCAATTTAAAAGACGATGTTCTTCTGGTATATATCAATTCTTGCACTTTAGAATACTTATCACTCAATGAAATAGAAACAGCTAGAAACACAGGTATAAAAGAAGCTATTATTCCCATATAATCACTAAATAATCTTGAATAAGCTCCCGTAAAATTATCTTTTTCCTTAATATAATTATAATCTTCTAAAGCTTCTTCATAACTCTTATCAACAACACCAAATCTTTTAATATAAACATCAGAATACTTAGAACCTCCACCTATTAAATCATCGACCTCATTCATATAATTTGAAAATTCTTCATAAGTAATACTATCTTTAGGATTAAGATTATCATATATATATTCATAAGTATCATCTTTTTTAGGAATATATATAGAAAAACTATCTTTATTATCTTTAGAAATAGAATCTTTATCAAAAACTATATTATTTTGCTTATAATTCTCATCTTCAACATTACTCAAAAGAATTTTTTTAGAAATTCCAGTAATATCAGATATTATTTCAGACATTCTTTCTATCTTTTCACTACTCAACTTAACATTTTTATACAAACCAATCGGATATGCAGTATAATTATTACGTGAAAATTCAAAAAATAAAGATTCCAAAGCTGCAGGCATTATTATTTCTGGAATTTCTTCATAATTCGAACCATAATCTTCTTGACCAAAAATAGGTTTTTCTATTTCATGATTTTTAAAGTTAAAAACTCCTTGAACTTGAATCATTACTACAGTCAAAATCAAAACAGCTAAAAATGTTTTAGAAAAGATTATCTTTTTAAACTCTTTTTTAAACAACATCATACTTCAACTCCATTTCCTGAAGTAGTTTTATCCAAATAAAACATATAAGCATCTTCTATATTAGGAGTACATAACTCTGCATCAGTTACCAAACTCTCAGATATAAATCTAACAATAACTTTATCTCCAGAAGTATGCATTCCAGTTATCTTATATTTTTTCTTAAGAATTGGTAATTCATTCTTATTAGTAGTTATTTTATAAACTTTATTATTAGCTTTTTCTATTAAATCATCAACTTTTCCATTATATAAAAGACTACCTTCATTTAAAATGCCAATCTTTTCACATGTAGCTTCTATATCTCCAACTATATGTGTAGAAAGAATTACAATTCTATCAGTTGAAACTTCACTCAAAAGATTTCTAAATCTCACTCTCTCTTCTGGATCTAATCCTGCAGTAGGTTCATCAACTATCAAAATTTTAGGTTCATGTAAAAGTGCCTGAGCTATACCAAGCCTTCTTTTCATTCCACCAGATAAAGCTTTAATTTTCATATTTTTTTCTTCTATCAAATTAACTTTTTCAAGCATATACTCGATTCTTTTATTCAATACTTTTGTAGAAATTTTTGATAAACAACCAAGATACTCAAGAGATTCATAAACTTTCATAGAAGGATAAATAGAAAAATCTTGAGGTAAATACCCTATATTCTTTCTTATCTGTTTAACATTTTTTATATTAATTCCACAAACATCTATATCTCCACTTGTATAAGTCAAAGTTGAAGCTATAATTCTCATCAAAGTTGTTTTTCCTGCTCCATTTCTTCCAAGAAGTCCAAACATTCCTTTTTCAATAGATAAATTTATATCTTTTAAAGCCTGTTTCTTTCCATAAAATTTGTTCAAATTTTTTATAATTATTTTATCTTCTGACATAAAATGTCTCCTTTCATTCATCTTTAAAAACATTTTAAAATAAAATTATCAACTTTTTATCTACAAAAAAAAGATTCGGATAAATCCGAATCTTAAAATACAGCTTCTACAAAAGCTCCATCATTATTATAGATTTTTAAAAAACCTCCATGCTTTTCGCATAAAGTCTTACATATATAAAGACCTATGCCAAAATGAATACCCTCTTTACCTTTTTTAGAAGAATAAAATGGATCTGAAACACTTAAAATATCATCTTTAACAAAACCTTCTCCATCATCTGAAATAGTTAATTTGAAATAATCTTCATTATCTAAAATTATATTTATAGTACTTTTCGAAAATCTAATAGAATTAGATAAAATATTCTCATAAACTTGCATTATCATTGAAAAATCTCCAAAAATAAATTCATCTTCAATATTATTTGTAAAATTCAAAATAAAATTTTTGCATAATATATCAGCAGTTTCTTTCATTCCTTTTATCAAATCTTTCATATAAATTTTTTCTTTTTTTATTTCAATACTCTCTATACTCTGTATTTTATTCATAGTTTTGGTATAATCTTCAAGTCTATTTATATGGTTTTTCATAGTATTTAAAACATCAATTGTCTTTTCAACAGAGATTTTATTCATTGGAATATATTTCAATAACATTTCATTCTGACCTTTCAAAACTGTCAACGGAGTTCTTAAATCATGAGAAAAAGCTGCATTTATTTTTCTTTGATTATTCATTATTCTCCACATCTCATAATTATTTTCTTGAAGAGTATACCTCATCTTTTCAAATGAACAACATAAATCACCAAACTCATTATCATTATTACATTTTATTTCAAAATCAAGGTTATTTTTAGATATATTATCCGCTGCAATACCCAAAATCTCAAAATTAGGCTTTAATAATTTATTATAAAAAATTACAGATGCAAAAATCACTGAAATTAAAAACCAAAAAGGAATCAAAAAACTCTTTAAAATATTTAAAACATCATAAAAAAATTTATCCATTTTAGAAAAAAAAGAAATAAGATCTTTCTTATAAAAATAAACCATACCTTCTAATTTAGAACCATTATTTAAAACAATTTCACCTTCTTTTAAATCTTTTTCAAATCCCTTTTGATACTTAGAAAAAATAAGCTCTACTCCATAATCACATAAACTCGAACTTATAAGAGATAAACAAAATGCTATCAAAATACATGTAGATGTATAAAATATAAAATGTGATTTTACAGACATCCTACTAAATTTAGAAATTAACCATTCCATTTATATCCTACTCCCCAAACTGTTTCAATAACCTCTTTAAGATCAAAACAGTTCAACTTAAATCTGATTCTTCTTATATGCTCTGCAACAACAGAACTATCTCCTTCACTATCAAATCCCCATATACGCTCATAAATAAGCTCCTTGTCATATATTTGTCCTGGATTTTGAGATAAAAGTTCTATTATATCAAACTCTTTTTTTGCAAAACTTATAAATTCATCATTAAAATAAACTTTTCTCTCCGAATAATTTATAGTCAATCCTTTTTCAAACTTAACCTTAGAAATATTTTGTTTTCTTCTTTCTCGTCTCAAATGAGCAAATATTCTTGCTCCAAGCTCATCAATAGAAAAAGGTTTAACTATATAATCATCTCCACCAGCACCAAACCCTTTTATCTTATCACTATTTTGAACTCTTGCCGTTAAAAATATTATGGGACAAGATACAAAATCTCTTATTCTCTTACAAACCTCTAATCCATCTATATCATTCATATTAATATCCAAAAGTATTAAATCTGGGTTATTTTCAGATCTCTTTATAGCTTCTTTCCCACATGAAGCTGTAATTACTTCATAATCATTTATCTCCAAATAATCTTTTATCATACTCAATATATCTTCTTCATCATCTACAATTAAAATTTTTTCTTTCAAAAAAACACCTCCTCTGTATACAATTATAATAGTAAAAATTCAACTTTTTATCAAATTTTTTTAAAAAAAATAGTAGTGAATAATTCACTACTATAAAGTAAAATTACTATCGCTTATTCAAAATATTATATGTTCAGGTAATATAATATCAATTTCATTATAAATAGCTCTATTAACAGCAAACTTAATAATATATTCTAACTCTCTAAAATTACCGGGATATTCATAATTTTCCAATTTTTTTATAGCTTCCATAGATATCTTATTAACCTTATAAAATCCATTATCTCCTAAATCATTAATATATGGATTCTGCATAATAAAACTTATTAAAAATCTCATATCTTCTTTTCTTTCTTTAAGAGATGGAATTCGTATTTTGTACTTAAATCTATGATATAAATCAGTTCTAAAATCATTATTTATCATCATATCTCTTAAATTTCGATTTGTTGCACCTATAACAAAAGTAGGAACAGGAATTGATTTTCCATCATAACCTTCAGGATTTATCTTATAATCATCTAAATAAAGTAATAATTTAGTTTGTGTTTTTGTAGGAATCTCTGCAATTTCATCAAAAAAAACAAAATTACCTATATTATTTAAAAGCCTTCCTTTTCTGTCTTCATCTGCTCCCGTAAAAGCTCCTTTTGCATTACCAAAAATTTCACTATCTATTAGATTTTCAGATATATTAACAAGAGAAAATTTATATAAAGAACTTTCTTTTACTTTATCTGATATTATACTTGCAAGTAATGATTTTCCAGTACCAGTTTCACCTTCAATTAATAAAGATGGAAGTTTAAAATCTTCTCTAAATTTTTTATTTAATATTTCAGAAATCTCATTTATAGAATTAATTGATTCAGTATCTTTTTTTAAGTTCAAGAATGATATTTCATTAAAGCTATTTTTAAAATCTTTTATAATAGAATTCAATTGATTATAAAAATTTCTCATACTCGGATCTAAAAACATACTAACATATTTTTTTTTACTATAAAATTCTTTAGTTTTATTGATACTTTTAAAATCCATCTTAAATTTCCAATCTAAATCTTTAAAAGTATATTTTTTATTAAAATAGCTATCTCTTCCTTCATTACTTAATTTACTATTTAAATCTCTTATTATTTCCTTTAATAATTTTTCTAATTTTCCTTTTTCTTCTAATTCAAATTCCAATCTTTTCTTTCTAAAAACACCAAGTACTTCATACTCTGTCATAATATCAAATATACTATCTTTCAAATTTTCTTCGACTAATAATATAAACTTATATTTTGAAATGTTATTTTTATAAATTTTTTTTATTTTTAATCCAGTTTTATCTTCAAAGTCATTATTAAATTTATATTTTTTAAAAAAAGTCTCATCTACAATGCAATATTTTATATTTTCATTTAATTCATCACTAAACAAATCTTTTTCAAATTTTTCTTTTTTATATTTAAATTGTTTATCTAATGATTCTATAATTTCAGAAATCAAATCATAATTATTAGTATAAATCATTTTAAATCACCATAAATTTCTAAAATATTTTTTAAATTATTCATAACATAATCTACTTCTTTTTTTACTCTTTCATCATTATATAATGAAATAATTTCTTTCAATTCACACTTTCTTTTTTCCTCTGTCAAATCTTCTCTATTAGAAAATAATAAAGCCCAATACACAAATAATTCAAAATTACAATCAAAATTATAATAAAATTTATACTGTTCAAAAATATTTTTATAATTTTTTTCACCTTCATCAGTAAAATAAAACTTTAAATTATTCATAAAAAGATCAAAATTATAATATTCAAACATAAAAACTCTATAGTTATAATATTCCAAATTTTTTTTAGAACTCTTCCTGTATAAAAGTCTCAAAGGATATTCTTTACCATTTGGAAGTCTTATAAAATAATAAAAATTTAATTCTTTACTTAATCTAAAATATTCTAAATTATTCTTTTTATCATTTCTAACCATAGTATTCTCTATTGTATTTTTATCTAAATTTATAAAAACAGGAATACTTCGAAATAACTCACTAACTTGATTCACAATACTTTTATTCGATGATTGAATCAGTAATTTATATTCTTTTTTTGTCTTATAAACATTAATATACAAACTTCTTTTAGTTTTTAAAGGAACTTCTATATTATTTTGTATAATCTCATTTCTCTCAATTTCTGTATTTGAATAATCATCATCACTAAAATCATCATATTCATCTTCATATTCTTGATTATTATTATTAATTAAACTATTAGTTTGAATTATATCTTTATCTTTATTAAAACTCTTTCTCTTTTCTATATTTTTTTCCTTATTTTTATTTTTATTTTTTGAACTTCCAACTTTCTTATCTATCATCATCACCCCCGATAACATAAAAGTTTCTAAAACTTGTTTCTGTATACTTCTTATCAAAATCTATGTCAGTTAATACACCATACCCAGATTCAAAACTCATAGTTGTAAAAGGACCCCTATACAAATAATCAGAAAAATAATCTTTTACAGATTTATATAATTTATTATTTTTTAACGACTCTTTTTTAGACAATAATTTAGTAAAAGAGTATAAAATTTCAAAATATATGGAATTAATATCAAACTTACTCAAGATATCTATCCCTTCTATATCAAAAAAATTGTCTATAAACTTCATATAACTATTATTATTTTCTTCAAAATTATATGAAAAAGCTTTATTGCTTATAGTAATTATAGGAAGAGAACTATCTCCAGCATGAAATGTTTCCATAGATAATTGTGTTCCTCTTTCACCAAGTAAATGCCCAGTAAAAACTCCTATATATTCTCCAACTTCAAATTCATTTAAAGTAGATAAATCATTCCCCAAATATTTTTTAGATATTTCAAAAACATTACTTGAAGTTTCAATAATCTTAGGACTTAATATAACTAATTCTTTAAAATTTTTATACTTATCTATATTATCTTCTGTTAATTTTATAATCTCATCATCAATTTTAATATATCTATTTAAAAAATCATATATTGAAAATTTCTTTCCCATTTCTAAATTAAATTCTTCATAGTCATCAAAATCACCAATATAAATATTACCAAGTAATTCAACCAATTTTCTTGTAAAATAACCTGCATCAGCAACACCAAGCTTTTTGTCCATTAAAGATCTTCTCGCTCTACTTGAAAGACCCCCTTCTTTAAAATAATCTTCCACTGAAATTCCTTTTAAAAAATTATCTTTTGATATACCTTCAATCTTATCATATAATTGCTCAAACTGTGATTTCTTTCCTCTACATCCAGAATCTTCTATATATTTTAAACTATTTTCAGATTTGTTATCTTCTATTTCATAAATAGATAAAGTCAAATTTTTCTCAGTAGCTATATTTAAATACTTATGAAGTTTTTCTTTAACATAATCTGATACAGAATCATCTCTTTTTGCTTCTGATAATTCTTTTACTATCTCACTTTTTATCTCTTTTTTATTAAAATTCTTATCAATATAAGCTCCATAAACAATATCCTGATCTATTGAATAAGATAAACTACCATCTCCAAGTTTAAAAGGATTATTTGATGGTAACATCTTATTTAGTTCACAATAAATCTTCTCATTCTGAACAGTTGGATAATAAACAGCCATTGTATCACCATCAAAATCCGCATTAAATGATTCACAAACGAAAATAGGAAGTCCTATAGTATAATTAGACCAAAATTTAGGATAAAAACTCTGCATAGATTGTCTAAATAAAGAAGGTTGTCTATTCAATATAACCATTTTTTTATTATCATTAAATATTTCATTTAATTTTTTAGCAATTTCAATTCTTTTTTTATAATCACCTTGCAAACCATTTTTAATATTCTTAACATTTAATTTTTCATTATCATTTTTAATCATCTCAAGACCAAATTCAATAGGTAAAATAACATCATCTATAGTCAATTCAATATCTTGACCCGTATATGTATTCATATTTAATTTTGGTTGAGGTGTAATGACAGTTCTACCAGAATTATGAAGACGATGAGATAATATAAAACTTCTAATAAAACCTTCTTTTTTAAAAAAAAGTTTTTTAAAAAGATTTTTATAATACTTAGATTTTTTTATATCTACTTTATTTTTTTCTTTTATAAATTTATTCATTTTATTTTTAAAATCATTTTTATCATTAACTTTAATATAAGAGTTTATATCAATTTTATCCTCATCTAATAATTCAACATTACTTAAACTCCATTTAGAAATATTATTTTTTAATTCTAAACTTATGCCAAATTCTTTCAATAAAAGTTTTAATATATCATCAGAATTTTTTTTGTTTTTAATTGAATTATTATTAGAAAATAGATTTATTAATTCAGTATTATTATAACCATACAAACACCAAAACTCCATTTCTCCAAATTTTTGTCCCCCATTATTAGATTTTCCTTTATACGGTTGATTTGTAAATCTACTTATTTCAGCTTTATTTACAAAATGTATTTTATCTCTAACACAATGATCTAATCTAACAAAATATTGATATCCTGAAACTAAATTCCAATTAAAATTTTTATATTTAACTTTAAATCGTCCATAACTATCAGAACCAATTTTAACTAAAGAATTTATAATTTTTTCTTTATAAGAATATCCATTAACAAAAGGTGATACACATTTTTCAAATTCACAAAAATCAGAATGAATTTGAGCCATAGAAGAATGAACTTCATATAATTGACCTATATTCATTCTTGATACAACTCCAAGAGGTGACAACAACATATCTAAAGTATATTCTTTATCTTTTATAAAAACTTTAGGCATTATTTCATCATCTACAATCTTAGATATAGTTCCTTTATTTCCATGTCTACCCATTACCTTATCTCCAACCTCTAAAGGTTTTTCAACTTCATATACTATTTCAAAATCAATCATAGGTCCAAAATCATCAAAATCAATTTTATTTTTATATGAAGGTATTATTTCAGGTAATTTTATGACTTTAGCAGAATATCTTCCATCATATTTAACTGATTCCACTTTCTTTTTTTGATCATTATATTTTTCAACTCTAAATAAAATATCACCATAACTAACTATACTTCCTAAACTTACTTTCCAATCAATAATAATTTTACTTTTTGATTTATAATTTAAAAAATATTTCCATTGATTATTTTTTTCTTCATATGATTTTTCAAAATCATTCATACCCAATTTATCATCTTTAAAATAAATATCATATTTTTTAATTTCATTAGCAAATACCTTCATCTTATCAGCAAAAGATTTCGATACAACAATACCATCCTCAAAATTAAAACCTTCAAATAATCCATAAGCAATTAAAGCATTAACCCCTATACTTTCCAATTCTTTCCCAGTTGAAATATAAGGTAATTCTGCTTTAATTACTTTTAATGATTGTTTTAAATTTTTAGCTCCCATTAAAATTCTAACCGCATCAGAATGTAGAATAAAAGGAACCTGATAAGAAGCAAAAGATAATAAATTCTTTGCTGAATCATCTTTTTTAGAATTTATAAAATTCAATTTTTTAAAATCATATTTCAAATATTTACTATCAACAAGACTCAAAGTTAATCCTATTTTTTCAGACTCTGGAGTTTCCAAATAATCTAAAATATATTTTTGAGAATCATGTTGCATTCTAAGAGATCTTGAAACTTTATCACTTGGATAAACTACTTTTCTTGGATTAGTATAATTTTCTATATAATTTAAATCATTCGGTATAAAAAATACGGGAGTCTTTTTCCAAATATAGCTTTTTTCGCTTTTTTGTTCTCCTTTTAAAAATAATTTTTGAACTGAAACTCCTATTTTTTCACTAAACTTATTAATTTTATATAATTTATAATTATCTTTCTTATTAATTTTATTTTCTTCATTTAATAAACCTATCAGATAATTCAAAATAGCCAAATAATAACCTTGTAAAATAATTTTTTTATTTATATCCATAACTTTTTTATTATCATCACTTTTAAAATCAAAACCATCAAATATTACCCAAGGAGAATACATTTTTCTATTCAAATTATAAAAATATCCTTTATCATCTGGATATAAAATCAAAATTTCTTTTGCTTCGTAAAATATTTTCTTGTTATCTTCTTCATAAGAAAATTCTAAATCACATAACTCGCCAATAAAATCTCCAGAATCATTGTATAAATTATCTATAAAATTGTAATTCAAAATAGAAGATTTCAATTTTTTAAGATAATTATCTGGTAAATTAATATCTTTAAAATTTTCAATTAAAAAATTCTTATAATTCGAATAAAGATCTTTAATATTTATTTTCATAAACTGTTCAAATATACTCATACTTAAATCCCCCTTAATCAAAATAAATTATTAAAAAAATTATAATTTCTATAAAATAATTGTAGCATAAAAACCTCTAAATAAAACATTTTTAAAAAAAACATTCATTTTTTGTCTATTAATAATTTGAAACAAACAAAAAATAAGGAGGTGAAAAAAATGAAACAAATATACTTATCTGAAACAGCACAAAAAAAATTAAATAAATTTGGAATAAGCAGAAAAAATATAATCGATGTAATAAAATTTGGAAAATATTACAATTATAAAAACTATAAAGTTTATTATATTCCAAAAAAAAAAATTATGAAATACAAAAATTTAGAAATATATAAAAACCTATTCATAATTTCTGATAGTAAAAATATAATAAACATACAAAAAACAGATAAATTAAAAATATTAAATTAATAGAGGTGAACACCATTGAAAAACATAACAAATCTAAAAAACATAGCAAAAAAATCTACTCCAATTATATTAGATACAAATTCATTAATAAATAATTTAAATAACTGCAAAAATTTAATAGAAAACTACAAAAATATAATAATACCATTTATGTGTATAGAAGAATTAGAAAAATTAAAATCAATACCACAAACTCATTACATAGCTCAAAAAATTATAAAAGTTCTTAACAAATATTATGAAGAAGATTCCATAATTTTTACAAATTCTTATCCAAATTTATTACCTGTAGAATATCAAGAACTAAATCCAGATAATCTAATACTATCTGTATGTTTAAATTATAAAAAAAAAGAACCTATGTTTATAACTTCAGATAAATTATTACAAATAAAAGCTAAAACCCTAAGTATTAAAACTTATGAAATAGATGAACTATTTATAATTTATTAATTATGATATACTCTTTTTAAGGGTAAAGGAGGGAATTAACGTGAATACTATGATTTCAACAACAGGAGCTAGTATGCTAAGAACATTAAACACAGATTATAAAGATCTATTCGAACAAAATAATTTTGAATCAATAGCAAAAAAGCTATTAGAAAAAGATCCAGATGAAAGAAGAAGGATATCAGCAGAAATAAATTCTATTGAAAGTATAGTAGATGAAAAATTTATACTTGAATTAAAAAATTTACACATATTAATATCTGATACTGAAACTGGTAAAAAAATAGGTGAAATTTTAAAAATCTATTTTCAGAATTCTAAAAAATATAAATTTGAAAATGTATTAGTAGAAAAAATTGAAAGATTAGATGACTCAAACAGAAATGACTTTAAAAGATATGGATTAAAAAATCTAATAAAAAAAATGGCAGAAATAAACAGAAAAAATTATGGAAAAACTTTAATAAATGCAACAGGTGGATATAAAGCACAAATTGCTTTTGCTCTTGCTTTAGGACAAGGAATAAATATTCCTGTCTACTATATGTTTGAAAGGTTTCCAACAGTTATAGAAATGCCACCACTACCATTAACTTTAGACACATCATATTATATAGACTATATATATTTCTTTGAAATATTTGAAGATGAAGGTTTTATGGATTATACTTTAGAATTAGAACAACAATATAAAACATTACCAGAACAAATAAAAATCTTATTTAATATAGAAAAAATAGATCAAAAAAAATATATAGAATTAAATCCAATGGGTCAAACATTTTTAGAATCTTGTAAACAAAAATTAGAAAGAAACGAAAAACAACTTAAATTAGAAGAAAGAAAAAATGAAAATATAATATTTCAAAACAAAAATAATGAAGCTCATGCCGAAGAAATAATATTAAAATATAATGTAAAAAAAGAATTTGAAAAATTAAATTTTATAGAAATGATATATATAATAGGAAATTCAGAAACAGATAGAGGAAGAATCCCTCATAAAGTAAAAATAATGAATGACGAAATAAAATGTAGCATATATACAAAAAAAGGAATTTTAGATTTTAAAATAAAAACAACCGCTAAAAATAAAGAAGAATTAATATTAGCAAAAAATTTAATATTAAATCATATCGAAAATAAATTTAGAAAATAAAAATTCAAAATACTCCCTAAGTAAAATTAATAAGTTTAACTTAGGGAGAACTTTTTATGATATAATTATAATGATGATACACAATATACCTCATGGGGTATATTTACATAAAATTACATATTCATTAACAACTAAATTTATAGAATTTATATTCTAATTTCTTTTTTATATTTTTTCCTTTTTGTATACTTTTTCTTTATTATTCCTTTCTCTACAATTACCTATTTTAATACATTTTTTTGATTATATATTTCTCTATTTTTATGTAAACTTTTTGTTTTAGTATTTTCCTTTATTACAATTGTAAATTTTGTTAATTTTTAATAAACTTTTATAATACCCTTTATTTATACCTTTTACGTTTTTTATTACCGTTTTCTTTTTCTCTGTAATATATAGTTACTTCTTTGTTACTCTTTTTTTTAGCTCCTTATTTATTTATTTTTTGTTCTGTGTTATAATTATATTGTATCTTTTATAAGATATCTTATTACTGTCCTTATATATCCTTTATGGGTTAGAAAC